>NZ_CP093364.1 GCF_023380225.1 Apilactobacillus apisilvae | reverse complement strand
TTTTTGTATTTGCTTAATAAGTTAAAGTAACTATAGACTTTTAATGACAATAAAAAAGAGGGCTAGAATTGTCTAGTCCTCTTTAACCTCGTTCTGCAACACTTAAGTAGCAACAACAATGCCACATATTCAATAGTTCATAATTAACAGTCATCGCTAACTGCTAATTAACACCATACATAATATAACACATAAGTACCCCTTAATTTTGCACATTTTTTGCAAGATTATAAATTATCTTATTATAAAGCTGTCCTATCAGACTTTTCATTTAGAATAGCATCCCTTTCAATAACGTGATTCCATCCTAAATGGATCAATATATTTTCAAATAACTTGTTTCTTTCGTTATATAAAGTTCTGCTAGAGTAACCGTATTCAACTCCAATGGCACTTATAGATAATGTATTGTATTCATCAAAGTAATATCTTTCAACCACCTTAACAAATACAGGGTCACTTTTCTTTAACGCTTTACTAATAGCATTTCTTTGTTTCTTGAAACCTTCAATAACATCACACCCAGCAATATTAAAAACAATTCTTTCAGTAGGAGAGTCATTATTACTATGTCCTTGTCCTCCACCAACATTATCATCCCTATATGCTCTAAATGGATATTTAATTTCTTGTTCTTTTCTATGAATATATCTAGGTATTCTTGGATAATCTCTTAATAAGCCTTCTACGAAATTTCTAGTATCCTTTTGCATATTTAGCCCCCTGTTTTATTTTCCTAATTTGTTTTACTCTATATATCCTATAGCGACCATCTAATAATTTCTGATTATCTGCACTATAAATTAATTTACTGTATCCTATTGGAATTTTTAGTTTTTTAAACATTTTGGCAATAGATTTAATACTTCTAAATAATTTTTTCTCTTTAGTGTAAGTATCCTGTATCACTGTATATTTAATTAATAAATTATATTTCTTAATGTTTTGTCTCACACTTACAGCTTTCATACCTATTTTTGTAGCTATTTCTCTAGGCTCATAACCATAGTGTAGTAATTCTAGTATTTTAGATGCATTCTCGCTCAATTCATTAACTGGTTTATCAATGTGCTTGTACATCCCCACTATCTTTTTTAATCTAGGGTCATCATCATCAACATTGCTTATGCTTCCTTCTTGATGTTCCAATATATAAACAGCTTTTAATATTGGATTCATTTTCATAATTAATAACTCACCCCCTTACTTGTATATTCTATAGGTTCACCCATGTGGACTTCATACTTTTGATGTAATCTACCTAAGTGCAGTTTTCTGGATAAATCTTCATCAATGCGGACTCCTGTTAAGACATATTTATCTAAAAAGGTTCTTATTCCAATATTATGTTGCATAGAGTGATGCTTCCAGCAAAGTGGTAAAACCGTATAACCAATGTGTACCATCTTTTTCCTGTTAGCTCCCATCCCTATGGCGTGAACATGAGCGATTTGCATTTTCTGGCCACAAATACAACACTTCTGATTATTCAGACAATTTATCTCCCAGCCATAACTATCCTTTGCAATATCTAAGGCTTTACTGGCAAATTCTACATCCCACTCTAGACAAAAGTTTACTAAGTAGTCGATGAAATCATTTGCAGTTGTCATAGTACAGTTACTTAGGGAAAACATCTTTTGCTGCTTTTCTTGGCAGAACTCTTGTTTTAATAGACCCTTAATATGTTCTAGGTCATATTTCTTTGATTGAGCAATTGAGTTGAGTAATGCATAAACTTTTCGCTGCTGTTTATAACTGATCACTCGCTTATCATCAAAATCAATCTCTAAAAAATTATTAACGTTATGCTGAAACAGATTCTTTTCGCTAATACTTAAGTCGTCCATCCCTAGAACTAAGGTATTATCTTTGTCATTATATGCTTTAATCTGACCAAAGTATCTCATGATTCATCCCTCTGGTTAGATCTAACTTGTTTGAATATGTCTTTAACCGTTAGGTATGAAAAGATAATTAGCATTATAAATAATATCAACACAAATAAATCTTTCACTAACATCCCTCCTTACTATGTCTTAAAGCTGCGTTCCTTGCTTGGACTTGTTGTTTAACTTCACGCATAAACAATCTTAAAAATTTAAAGGCTTCCTTCTTACTCAAATCATGTAACTTAGGGATGCCTTGCTCTTTCATTAAGCGTTTACATAACAATCTAGGGTCTTTACCTAGTTGCTCCCTATAGGCTTTACCCCATAGACCAATTAAATTGATTGCTCCTTGATTGCTTTCACAATCCATAATTAAATCTGATCTAGCGGAGTTTTATTTTTTTCGATGTACTCAGAATAAGCAGCCATCTTAGGTTCAAATCCTCCACCATGTTGTTCAGTTTGCTGTCCATACTTTAAAAAGAATTTAGCTGCTTGTCTCTGATTGAACTCAAAAGCATCTCTTGGACTTTCATTGAAAAACATTTGGCCATGATATACATAAACAAACTGCTTAACATGTCGTTCATCAAAGCAATAAACAACGAATAAGTTATTTAATGACATATCTGCACTCTCCATTATCATTATTAATTTTTAGACTGTTACCGCTATTGTTAGCAGCATTAGCTATGACATATAGCCTAACTAAGTCTCCTTGAGTATGCTCGTTTTCTAAATGAATATCCTTAAGCAAGCCATATAGTTCTCCACATTCCCTAGGGTTAAAAAGAATTGATTCAGTATATGGATCTAAAAGCTCGTCTATGAGTTTATTAGATTTTGGGGGACGGATAGTTATAACTCGATTAAATTCATCAAAATACATATAATAATCAAACCTTATGGCTATTTTGACTCGTAATGTCGTAATATCTTCAATATGTGCATTTGCTGGTGTTTCTTTAGACATAGCAATCATCCCTTTCTATTAATTATTTATTTTATACGGTTTTGTTATAATTTAATTAGCTGACTCATTTGTCAGACTATGTGCAAAAAGGTGGTGAAAAAATTGGGATTAACTGAAGAACAAATGAAAAAAATATTAGTTTTTTTATACGAAAAAACTGTAAAAGGAAAATATGAAAACATCAATAACTCTGAAGAACTAGCTAAGTACATCGGAATTGATAATACTCTTACAATAAATGCATTTATGAAAAAACTATTTAAAAGAGGCTTAGCCAAACATCCTATGATTGGAAGCAACAAAGCTAACAATCTAAAACTAACTGATAAAGGAATAGAAACATTAAAATCAGAGTTGTAAATCGTTTACAATGTCTTTAAAAGAAGGTAAGAAAATTTGAATTTTGATGATAATGGAATGGTATGTCCATTTTGCGGACATACATTTGACTTAGTAAATAATACAGCAGGTGGAATTTATATCTTTTTCAAAAATGGCCAAATATATTACGAACCATTTAATATAAATCCTGGTAGTTTTAACTATAATCAAGTAATTCACAGTGAAAATTCTATTCTTGTTTTAATGGCTAGGTGTCCAAATCCAAAATGTAATAAAACAACAATTAAAATAAATCCAATCGGAACTCAATTTAAAGATGAAAAAGAACAAGTAGATGTATATCCAAATGGGCAGTTCAAAAATTACCCAGATTATGTTCCAGCATATATCCGCAAGGACTATAAAGAAGCATGTCTAATAGTTAATTTAAGCCCTAAATCATCTAGTACTTTATCTAGAAGAGTATTGGAAGAAATAATTTCAGATTTTTATGAAATCAAAAACGGTAAAAGATTGGTAGATAAAATAAGGATACTAGAAGATAAAAATATTGATCCAGATATCATTAAAGAATTTCATTGTCTAAGAAAAATCGGAAATATAGGTGCCCACTTAGATATGGGTACAAATGAAATTCCTAAAGAGGTTAATTCTACCGAAGCTGATGCATTAATAGAGGCTATAGAAGATATAATTGACAAAACTTATATCAACAGGCATAAAAGACAAAATACATTAAATAGATTGTCAGAAATTGCGGATAAATATAGCAAAAAATCCTAATGAAACGCTTAGCAATAATTTTATTGCTAAGTGTTTTTATTTCGACTATCTTTGAAAGCCTGTTGCATTCTTTTAGCATATTCTTCCTTGGACAATACATTTTCATTAAAATTTATGTTTTGAAATAAATCCTTAATTTCTTGAGTTTCGCATTCTACAGTTATTTTCATAGAAATATTCTCCTTTAATCTCTTTATATTTATACAGATTAAATACTTAGGCATCAGCATCTTTCCTCCAACTTCTAATTTTCTCCAACATATCAGATTGTTCTTGTTCTGACTGTTCTTGTTTCTTGCGATATTCAGGATCATGTTCCATTTTGTACTTATGCTCAGCCTTTTGTTTATCTCGCTCAGCTTTACGTTCTTCTGGAGTTTTAGTAGCCCATTCTGGTAACTTCTCTTTTTTAGGAGTATGACTATAATTAGACTTTTTAGGCTTCCTTTTAGCTTTACGTTGCTCAACGTATGCTTTAGCCTTTGAAACATCTGTAACTCCATGTTTAGACCAGTCGGATAATAAAGAACTCATGTAATTGTAACTACTGTTTTTAGTTGCATTAACTTCAGCAGTTTTAATTACTGCATAATCAAATAATTTTTGACCATGCTTTTCGATTAATTTAAGTAGTTTATTTTGAATCAATTTGTTAGGTTCATCCCAGACATCAAAATAGGATTTGAGTGATCCCTTATTATTATTACTTAATCTATTAAATAATCTATTACCCTCGCCATCTGTGTCTATACCCTCTAGACAATTTTTCGTGGGGGGTGGTGACATCTGTGTCATGGGGGTACCTACATCTTTAAACATACTTTTTGGCAAATTAATATATCTTTTGTCGACTTCTTTTGAACCTTTTTTATATATTAAATGAACTTCAAGTAATCCCTTTTGTTTCAATTTAGCTATTGATCTAGATACTGACCTTTCAGAAACTTCAACATTTTTAGCAATTGTTTGGTTATTCATATAGCAAACTCTATTGATATTAAGCATGGTATAAATTGTTCCAAAAACAATTTTATCTGTGGAAGTTAAGCCTTTACCCTTAATAAAATAAGGTATTTGGGTAAATAATTGTGGCGTATTGGCCATTGAATCTTGTAGCATTATTGCCATCCCTTCCTTAAGTTTTTAATTTAGTTTTGTCTAAAACGAGTGTTAGTATTTCATGTAGTAAATCCTGTCTTTTTCGATGAGGATTTACTATCTTGGTTGGAATAATGAATTCACTTACTCCGTAGCAGTTACAAAGACTTATTGTGACCTTTTCAATGAATTGCTTTTTGTTTCCTACATCTTCTACTTCTGCATCCCAGATAATTGTGGGATGCTTATTTTTTCTATAACTTGGCAAATTGCTAACTCCATTCTATTAATATCACAAATTGAGATATTAATACTTAAAAATTTTTATCAAAAAATAATGATTGTACAGACTTGTTTAAAACACTAGATAAAACTATCATTTCATAATCTTTGAAAGGATAAACACCTTTCTCTTTTAACTCATACTGTCTTCTGTCAACTCCTATATAATCAGCAAACGATTCTATAGTGAATTCATTTGCTAATCTTGCCTTTCTCAAATTCATTTTGGGAATCACTAAATTTTCTTTCAAACTTTTCTTATCTGTTTTTACTTTCATAACTATTCCTCCTCGTTTAAACAATTATCACATTATGAGATATTATTTTCAACTGTTTTATTTATTTTTGAGATATTTATTTATATATGAGATATTTATGTTAATATAATAAATATTAAGGAGGTGATAATTAATATGGATGTTAAAAATATATTAGGACCGATAATAAGAAAAATTAGATTAGAACATCACTTAACACAATCAGATTTAAGCAAAAGAACTGGATATAAACAAAACACAATATCCCAACATGAAAGTCAGAAAAGAGAATTATCTGAAACAGATTTAATAAATTACGCTAAAGCTTTTGATGTAAAACCGCAATATTTTTATGATAGATTAAATTTTAGTAAAGAAGAAATTTCTAAAATAATTTCAAAAAATAAAGAAGAGAAAAACATAGAAAAGAAAATAAATTCTTTAGTGAAAAAATTAAATAACAAAGATAAACTTGAAGTTTTGCAATTCATTGCATTCAAATTGGATAACAGAGAAAACTAAAAAAGCAGCTTATTGCTGCTTTTTTAGTTTTTCATATATAGATATATAAATTAATATTTAGTACAATAATTAATATGTTTTTAATTATTTAATTATACTAGGGAGATTTTAAATGCTGAATGATATATTTAACAAAAGAAATATAAATAAATTACGCAATATGTACATAAAATTAAAATCTAAGATTCAAGAAAATTTAGAATCTAAATTATCACAAAAAAATATAGATCAATTGACAGATAAAATTAATGACAAAGTTAATAATTTAAGCAATACTATTTCAAATAAAATAGATGACAACTCAAATAATATTAACACTAAAAAAGATAATGAATGGAAAGTAAAATTAGAAGTTGAAGATATTAGCTCAAAACCTCATATACATACTAATAAATCACATGAAAATAAACATAATAAATCAAAGACAACAGATCACTCAATAGGAAATAGTACTCCTAAAAATCAACTTTCATATGGTGAAATTGTTTTTCTAGACTGGTGTTCTAATCATACATATGAATATGTACCATCCTATTTTTTCTATGATTTTGATATGGACACGGATAAAGCATTAAACTTTTTAATCAAAGATGGTTTTTTAACAGAAGCTAGCAATGAATATAAAATTAAGTTTTTAAAGGTAAACGAACTAAAAGACATTTTAAGAGAAAATAAAATGAAAGTTTCTGGTAAAAAACAAGACCTAATAAAAAGAATAAAAGATAATTTAAATACAAATGATTATAGTGAAAAGTTGAATTTTATTTCCTACCAGCCTACAGAAAAAGGTCAACAAATATTAAAGGATAATGAAACATTGGTGTGGGCCAGAAAGAAACATTTTGGTTCAATAAAAGCTTCAGATACGATAAATAAAGATAAAGAGCAAGTATTGAATGACGTAAAACAAAAAATAAAAGATAAAATTACAAATAAAGAAATGCATGAATTGTATTATTATTTATTAGATGCATTTAAAATTGTAAATTCAAATAAAGATTATGAATATGCATTAGTTATACAAATTATGGCATCAATAATTTGTTTATCTGGATTAGCATGTCCAGCACACGATTTAGAAGATAAAGCTTACTATACTTTTTATGATTTTAGCTTTATAAAACCTCAAACCGATAAGTTTAGGACACTTAAGAGAAGAAATAAAATGTCTGACGAAGATATGATTAACATAGAATCTAAAGTATTTGATCAATTATTCAAACAAATAAATCAACCTGTATTATTCAACTCAAAAGAGGAATATCTTCAACTGATGCAATATTCTTGCTACGAAGATAATGATGATAAATTAAATAATTATATAAAAGAATTATTTAATAAGATGCCTGAAAAGTATAAGTACAAAAGCCCTTTTTAAAAAATAAATGAGGTGCTAAAAATTAGGCATCTCATTTTCTAGTAAACTTATATTAGATTTTAAAGTCGCTTAATTTCATGTATAATAATAATTTGTAAAGAAGTTAAGGCGGTGGCTACTCCAAAGGAAGTGGTGCGTATGGTTTTATAACTGTATTATTCATCTATCCTAAAGAAAGGAGCAGCCAAAGTGTCTGTTGCAGACGCTTTACAATTAATGTTAATGTTTGGCACCTTTATTGTTGCCCTCATTGCATTAGTTGTTGAGATTGTAAAAAACAATCAAAAAAAATAACCGCCTTAGCTGTGACGAGCTAGCGGTTAATTTTATCAATTAACTAAAAGTGGTCACCGTCTTAAACGGCTTTACTCGGAAGTCCTGTGTGCAGCAGGACTTCTTTTTTGTATTAATAGTATACAACACATTACCACATTTATCAATTAAACAAATTACTCTTATAATTACCGACAAATCAGCATTAATATTTTTATAAAATGGTTCTAACGGTTTGCAAGCATGGGTAAAATAAAAATTCAATCATTCTTGATCAACTTTAATATTCCACACTATTTTGTTAAGTAATATTTATCTTTATATTTATTATCATCATGGTCAATACTAACTGGTGTTTTTGATGAGGAAAGATTGCCAGTATCTCTTGATATGTGTTTTCCGTATATTTCTGTTAAGCCATAAGTGTATATATTATATTGTTCTTGTATTGGCTCTAATTTTTTTAAAACTGCTTGATACATATTTCTCATCTGATCTTGAACATCATTAGGACTATTCTGAATAATATTACCAGTAGCAAAAAATAAATCGTAATTTTTATCGGTCATTTTCTTACAAAGATAATGAATATTATATTGTTCTTCTTCATTATCTAGCATTAATAATTCGAATGGTTGAGGAGTGATTTTAGGAGAAACATTAAGTATTTCAACTTCTTTATACTCAGGTTCTTCACTTTTTAATTTATTGATAACAAGGTTAGTAGTAGGATCAGACAAAACTGTATTAGCATAGCTAGGATTCATCATTAAAACTCTAGCTTTTTTAGTACCACTCTGATTTAACTTAATAATCAAATTAAAACGCTCATCTGATGATACTTTATTTACTTTATAATTATCATATTGTTCAATTGACATTTTAAGCATCTCCTTATATATACATGTAGATTTGTATACGTGTATACATGTATTTTTGTAGATTAGTATACTAGTCTACTTTTTCTTTTTGTTTTCAATAATCTTTTTCATGGCTTTATACTCACCCTTTTGTTCTGCAGTAAGTTCATCTATTTTACTATAAAGCATCTCATCAATTAGATCATTCATACTTCCCAAAGCTAGAACATCAGATAATGCTTTTAATGAATTTGCAGTATCTAAGGAACAACGAATAGTAGTAGATTTTTCTTTACCTCTATTTTTTTCTAAATTTTTGACTTTATTGTTTGTAGGTAATTCTTCTCTTGAAAAAGTATTCTTAGGAAATGGGTTATTTTCTCTATGCTTTTTCATTTGTGCAGTTAATAATTCTTCTCCCTTAGTTGCCATTTATTTATTCAACCCTTTCAATGAATTCATCAGTTATTTTACTGTATAGAGCATTAACTCTTCTATCATGCATATCATTCTTTTGATTTTTGCAGTCTGGATCTGTAATTCCTATAATGTCGTATCTCTTTAATCTTTCCATATTCTTAACAATACTTTTGAACATGTTAGATGAATGAAATTCTTCTTTTGCTTGATTAAGAATCATTTTATCAACTTGAGAATTATTCTTTAGAAGAACTGGTAATATTCCAGCAATTCTGTATTCAGCATCATAGTTTGTTATTAATTCATTTAAATATTCAATAAATGCTTCACATCCAGCATAAGAACGTTCTTGTGTTTGTAAAACTAAGACAATGTTATCTGATGCCATTAAAGCAGAATCTGTATATAAGGATACTGTAGGAGGAGTATCAATAATAATATAGTCAAATTCATCTTCAAAAGGCTTTAATAACTTAGAAAAATGCATTGCTCTATCTTTTTGGCTATCTGGATAAGTTTTTTCTAAAAATAAAGGATAAGAAGTAAAATCAGCAAAACTAGGTAGTAAATACAAGTTATCTTTAATTTTAGTTATGATCGAAGAAATATCTCCATCACTAACCGCACTCATTAATGTAGTATCAAATTTAACTACTTCATTTGTTTGAGATTGCTTAGTATTTAAATAAAGAGAAGTAGCGTTAGCCTGTGGATCTAAATCTGCTACTAAAACTTTTTTACCTTTCTTAGATAGTTGGTAAGCTATCATACAACTATTAGTGGTTTTACCTGTTCCACCTTTAAAATTACCAAAAGTAACTATTTTTGCCATAAAATTATCCACCTTTTTAATTGATTAATTCAATTATATATCTTTTGAAAAATGTATACAAGTATATTTGTATACATGTATCTTTGTATTCGTGTCTACTTGTATACATTTAGAGAGATTTCATAGGCTTAATAATGTTGAATTAGTAGCAATAAGAAAATAACAAATAAATATGTATACATGCATCCTTGTAGATTTGCATACATGTATCCTTGTAGATTTGTATACATGTATACAAATAAAAATAAAGTTTGACATATACTTAACCAGCAGTATATTATTATAGGCATAAACAAAAAGAAGCTATCCATTGGAGTGGATAACTTCTAAATAAAAATATTTACAATGCACAAAAGGCACTGATATGTTTTCAACTCATATACATATTATAGCATGTGAATTGTGAATATCAAATAGGAGATATTACAATGAACAGTCAATTTATTAAGAACTATACAGAATTTGAAAAAGCTGGATTTAGACCTACAGAAGTTTCAATCTTATCTCATCTATACGATTATGGGAATTTAAGTGTTAAAAATGGTTGGATAGAAGACGGAGTAGTTTTCGTGAAATATTTACGTTCATCTCTAGCATCTAAAATTAATGTTTCAGTAGATACAATAACTAGATCTTTAAAAGTAATCGAAGATAGAGGCTGGATAAAAGTTAAGAGACAAAAAAACGCAGCAAGCATTTATTATTTGCCAAAATACAACGATGTAAATTCAGGCCTTGATACGCAAAATGCAAGTACGGAAAACGCAAATTGCAATATGAACCAAACTAAATTTAAACAATCATATACAAATGAAACAAATGTAACATGTAAATCATCAAAAAATGAGCAAATTGCTATGTCAAAAACTGAAGTGGGTACTGAAGAAAATAAAACTATTCATGTATCTGGTTTAGATAGAATGCAAAATCTTGTAAATTCATTAAAGCAAAAAGCATGTTTTGGCCACGATTTAATTAACATCTTGGTTAAGTATTCTGAGAATACAGGTGTGCTTTATAATTATGCAAAATTGATTTTTAAAGCTAAAAAAACAGTCATAGCTAAATTAGTAAAAAATGGTAAACCAGAGGCTAAAGAAGCCCTTAGATTTGAAAATAACATTAGTTTAATGCCAGAACTAACTGAATTTATGAAATCATTAATTATTAAAACTAGATGCACTAAGTATATTAAAAATGTTGCTGGTTATATCACTAAATCATTGCATGAATTCTTTACAGATGCAGTAGGTGGATATATGAGTATTGAAAGACAAGCTGAACTATATAAAAACACTAGAGGATTTAATATCCCTATAATCAAGTTAGATAAGTAATAGGAGAATAAATATATGAAAAAAGAAAATGTTGAAACATTATTAGTAATAGGTAATGGAGCAGACTTATATTGTGGATTAAAATCTTCATTTGAAGATTACCTAAATAAGAAAGAAGATTATAAAAAACAACTTGTTAAATTTATTGAATTTTATAAAGAAAATATTATTGAAAAAGTGGGTAGTTACGATATGTATGATAATAATGAATCTTCTGTTTACTTAGATCATTACAGATATATATACCCAGTGTTTATTGATAAAATTGATAATGAAATTATGAGTAACAATTATGATTTTAAGATTAAGCTAACAGAATTAGGAAAAAAATCTGTAATAAATGATAAAAGTATTTTTGGTAATAATTCTTTTGATTTAGATAATTTAAATTTTTGGGACATATTACTAATAAATGGTTTAAAAAAAGAAAATCCAAATTGGTATGATGTTGAATTAACTATTAAAAAATTCTTAGTTCCACAAAAAGAAGAAAAAGAATCTGCAGCAATGTTATTTGATTCTTTAATGAAAAAAGTAAAAATAGACAAAGAAAAAATAGTATTTAAAAGACCATTCCCAGATGAAACTGTAAATGAATTAAGGGATTTAGATCCTAAATATATAGGGAATTATTTTGATAACCATGATTTATTAGTAATATTTGTAATAGCAATGAGATATTTTGGACTAGAAAGTTATGATAATATTTATGATTTTCTTTTTGAAGAATTGAATAAGTTTGAAAACTCTTTTGAAAAATATATAATCAAAGCGGTTGATAAAAGAAATAAAGAAGATCCTATTGATGATATTTTTGGCAAAAGACTATATGATAGATTAAATTACAATCTATTTTCTATGTTATCTTGCGGAGATAATGTAAATGTTTTAGATTTTAATTATACTAAGCCATCAATTAGCGATTTTAAAAATAAAGATGTTACTATGGAAATTCCTCTAGAAAAAGACAAAGACAAAGACAAAGATAAAGATAAAGTAATAGCTAAAGATAAATTCAAAAGATTTTCATCAATGAAGCCTTTCAACATCATACACACAAGAAACATTCATGGAAATATTAAAAGCAAATCTAGATATATGAAAAGCTCTATTATTCTAGGAATAGATGCCAATTATTATAATGAAATTTCTAAAGAAGGTTTGAAAATTTTCAATGAAAATATAACCTTAAAAGAGAATATAGATGAATTCACAAAAGCCAGAAGAATAATGGATTTTAGTGGTATAGATAGTAAAAATGAATATAATACGATTTTGGACGAAGAAATAAAAAAAATTAGATTCTTTGGTCATTCTTTAGGAAGTGCTGATTATTCATATTTCCAAGCTATATTTGATTATTATGACATATATAATAACCCTATTTCTTTAGAATTTGTTTATTCTATTCATTATGATGAATTTGACGTACAACTTATGGATAGTAAAGATTATGTAAGGCTTAACGCTAAACAAATAAAAAAGCAAAATGACAAAATTTTCAAAATGATTAATGATTATGGAAAAACATTAGATAATATTAATCATGGTAATAATTTATTACAAAAGATGATAACAGAAGGTAGATTAAGAGTTATAAATATAGATGATTTAATACCTACTTATAATGCTGATGAGTTTATTAAAAAATATAGAAAATAAAAAGAGGCCATCCCTAAATGAATAGGAATGGCCTCTTTTGCTTGTCTATTAAATTAATTTAACCCACTTGGTGTTACCACTAATGTAACCTAACTTGGTCTTAACTCTGGTTGCTTTTCCATATGGTACTACTGATCCATATACTTGTGAGTTTTTACCAAAGTAAACTGTTCGATGGTGTTTGAGAGCCACATCTCGACTTACTGCTAAACCACCATCAGCAATCACTTTAAAGAGTTTTCCTTTCTTAGTGGTTTTAACATAAGTATCTGGAGCTAGAGTGGTATCTTTGGAATAATCATAACTTAAATCTAAGCCACCGCTTGAAGTCTGAGCAGATTGTGTATATTGCCATACATCAAAGTAGCAATTAGGTTTATGACTATAACTAGCCACCCAAATTTTAGGGTGGTGGTGTAATAATTTATAGTTATTATTTAAACCAAAGGTTTCACTATAATATACTGCTAAATTATGGAATCCAGCGTTGTATAAAATATCTAGAAATGTATTAATTTGAGCGACTACATTACCACTTAAATTGCCTTCAACATCCAACATTAATTCGGTATCTTTATCTAGCTTATGTTGATTAACACGTGCTAAGAAGTGTTTAGCTTCTGGGACGGGATCGCCTAAATAAAAATGATATGCTCCCACTTGCCCCAATACTTTCCATGAATTATATATTTGGCCAACGCTATTGCGATTATCAAAATAGGGGTTATCTCCATATGATAATTGCACGCTGGTAAAGGTAACTCCGTGGTTACGTTTGAGTTCTTTAATATATCCTTCCGTACTACCTTGATAAACTGCTAAATCGGCTCTAATTTTCATTATTTAACATCTCCCGGTTTAAGTGGTTCATGTTGGCCACCATTATTATCTGGATTCATAAAATCAGCATTATTATTTTCTGATGCTTTTTGTTCCACTGGTTTAGTGCCATCGGGTACAGGTAAGCCTTGCTTAACTCTTAAATTATTAAGGGCTTGTTCTACCATGCCGTCCATAGTGGCAGGAGTAACATTTAAACCATGATTATTGGCAACCTCGGTTAAATGGCCAATCGCCTTAGCTTTTTTATCTTGGCCACCCGCTTGGAATTTATCTAAATAAGTTACATATGATCCAGCGGCGTTGGATAAAAAGTTAAGTCCCTCGCTGGCCATTTCTAGTTCATGCTTTTGTTTTAGATTTTCGGTTGAATCAGCTTTCGCTTTTAGATAGCGACTGGCCAATCTCGCTAAAAATCCTAAAATCACTAAAAGTCCTGCTACTCCTACGGTGGTAATAATATCAATTAACATATCTTGCATAATATTTCTCCTTAAAATTTATTTACTTGGTTTAGAATCATCAAAGAACTTGTCTAATATATCCTGTAATTTTCCGGTAAAGATGCCCATTTGGTGCATATTTTCTAAGATAGAAAGGGCTTCATAACCGACTAAGGCCACGGCAAACATATCAGAAACATCAAAACCTACGTTGATTTTCATGTAGTTTACCAACATATCATCTAGGCCATTGGCTACAATGATGCCAGTTATACTGAGCAATTTTATATAGATACCTTTTAGATAAGTTCTAGATCTAAGGTGGGACTTCATGGCACTGCGTACAGTTCCTAAAAATGTATCTAGCATAACCATGACTAAGTACCAGCGGACAATGTGCAGTCCGTTATCATCAAAAAGGTACATCAACATTCCGTGAATAATGTGCATAAAAATAGGACATCAGCTTAATTAGCTGGTGTCCCTGTTCCACCCCCGTTTTCTGCGGGGGTTTCTTTATTATTTTGTCCATTTGTTTGGTCGTCATAATCAACGCCACAAATTTCTTTAAAATCATCTTTATTAATACATTGCCCTTTTACAAACATTCTTAGTTGGTCATAGTTATCATTAAACCAACCCCAGTTCCATTCGTTTTTAATATCTTGTTTACTTGGATAGTTGTTCATTATTTTTTCCTCCATTATTCATATTTGATAGTTGAGCTTTAATAATCATTTGTTGCATATTTTTAATTTCAGTTTTGGCATTCATTAGCTCCTGTTGTGATTTAATTAATGCTTGTTGTAATTGACTATCTTGTTTTGAAAATTGCATATTGGCAGTATTGTTGGATAACTGTGATTTAATAAAAGATTGTTGCATATTGCTAATATCAATAATCTGCTTGGTAATATTGTCATACTTAATTGGTTTATTATCATCAATAACTGATTTTGTCTTAGGCATACGATCATCAGTTATTCCGTGCGATTTATAATTTTTAATATCATCATCGGTTAAATCTACATCTTTATAGTGGATAATTTTCCATCCATAAAAAATGTCTTGACCATATTCGATTGGATCAAGACGTATGCACATAGCTGTATCATCAATAGTCTCTGGAACTGTTGCATAAATTTCCATAATATATCACTCCTTTACATATCAGCTTTAACTACATATATTGTGTCAGAAACACTCATATAATATTGATCAAATGCAAAATATCCTTTGCCTATGCCAGCATTCCAAGATAAAGTTGAAGTATGACTAGTGGACAAATATCCTAAACTAGAATTACCAGAAGGAAAATAAGATGAGTCTAAATTGATTTCTGGATGATTTGCATCATATCCTATTCCAGCGATTGGCTTACCATTAACAGGGACTCTACTACAGTTAACTTCTACATATTGATTAATAGATGGATTATCTTTGTATGAAATAAAGGTATCGTTTTTCATAACTATTCCATCAATAAAGAGCCTTTCTGATGTTATATCAACACCGAAAGGATTAATTACATTCAGATTTCCAGTAAATATTAGTGTTAAAACAGTTAATACATCTATCGTTGGCATATCTAAAAGTTGTAATCGTCCGTTATCTTTTTCATTACTAAAAATACTTCCATGACTTTTACATATATCGACATAGGGCAATTCTTTATTATTTTTAAAGCTCCAAAAGCATTTTGGAAGATACCAACTTTCATCATGTTTCATCATACTTATCTCCCATTTATATGGAATATCAGAATTAGTTGATAAGACTTTATTTATATAGAATTTGGGAATTCTGACATAATCATTTTCAAAATGTCTTACTGTAGTTAAATCTTGAAAAATAGCAGCATTATTCACATTACTACTACCAATTCTATCCAAGTTATAGTTATTGCGGTCTCTATTCCATGTAACTCCATAAACATTATTATCTACAAAGTTTAATATAGAAATATCGCTCTCCACACTTAATCCTCCAGCATTGCCTGCTTTAGCCTTAAATAAGTAATTACAATTATTTTCTAAATTACTAATTAAGCCACTTGAATTAGGATGGTCAATAAATTGCCAATATGAATCGTTATCTTTTTTATAAAAAAGTTGATAATACTGTACATCTGCACCACCATTGTTGCCTACATTGATGGAGTAGCTTACTTTTGGATATTCATTGTTAACCTGTATAGTTACATCTTTAGGAGCAACTGCTGTTAAAACTGTTACTGTATCGCTCCCTACACCAGAACCTGCGTAGTTGATAGCAACTGCTTTGAGTTGGTAAATAGATCCCTTTTCAAGATTGCTTAAAGTGCCATTTAATTGTTCAGCATCAACGTTAATAATATTCCAGTCATTGTCTTTTTTCTTTTTATAACTAATTTGGTATTTAGTAATTGAAGCTCCACCATCAATCTTAGGTGGCGTAATTTTATAATCAAGGTTGCCAGTATCACTATTAATTGAAGCTGATAATTTAGGAGCATTAGGAGCAGTAGCGACTAAAACTGGTTTACCATCAACATAAAGTCTATCAGTCTTTGTAAATCCTAATTGGTCTAATTTAGAACTTACACCATTAACTGATTTAGTAGTGGCGTAATCTTTTGCATCTAACTGTTCACTAGTTACATAATTACCCTTATCTTGTTTACCATTCAGTAAATTATTCATGTTAAGTGTATTGGTGTAATTTTTTAATTGGCTATCTGTATATTCATTAGCTTTAGTGGTTGCTGAGGATAAATCAATTTTAGCTAATGCTTTTTGCACATAACCAATACTGGCAGTCCCAGCATCTGATAAGTCTACGTCCATATGCTTATTATCGCCGGACACAATCACAACATCTAAACCTAAACCATCAAATTTATTGGTTGTCCATTCTGGGACAATTACGGGCGTCTCCGATACAGTAACTGAATGTAGAAATTCTTTACCCTCATCAGTTTTTCCATAGATACCTACAGCTTTAATTGTGTAGCCTTTTTCATAGTTTTTGTTATTAAACAGCGTTGAAATGGTACTCAATGAGTTATCATCTTTAGAATCATCACGATCCACAATTTCTCCACTATCGATTTCATTAGGTAGTGAAGTTAAGTTTTTTAACTCATCATCAGTATATTGTGTTAAATCCATATCAGTAGATGCTGCTCTTGTAATTTCATACTTTAAAAGTCCCACAGCGGCTTTATTGGCTACTTGAAAGCCAGCAGTAGTTAAAGCAGTATTTCTAAATAGTTTTACCATTGCTTATCTCCTTTCGTGAATCGGTGTGAGCATAAAGTTTCAATTTATTAGCTACACCTACATAATTTTCAAATTTACTTTTAACTACAAAAGGCTCGTGCTTATAATCAGCATGAGCCTTTATTTTAGTTGAATTAGCAATTCCTAAATAATGATTTAAAGTAGTTTTTGTATAAATGTAAGCATAAATTTCTTTAGCTAAGTCAGCAGGGAGATAAGTTTGAATGAGTTGATTTAAACGGTTAATTTGTTCTGCATTCATATTAGCCTTATCCACAACTGCTTTATAACTTTGCTTAACTGCATTTACAGTCATAGTAGCTTTTAATCCTATAATCTTTAATAGATTTTTAAAATATGGAAAAGTTATTGGTTGTGGTGGCAATAATCTAGTTAGAATTTGGTACCGTCTATCTTCTAATGACTTAGTAGTATCAGTAGTAATATTGTATTCATTTTCAAAAACTTCGATACCTTGCTCATCAGCTTTGCTAACAAATAAATTAATTAACTGGCGGGTTAAATAATCATCAAATTTATTAAATTCTCTATCTTCTATTTTTGCCAGTTCTTCAAATTCATAAACACCAGTATAATAATCTGGTTGCAAATTGCTAATCATCAATCATCACATCCTTTAAATTAGGTAATTGTGAAGTTTCGTTATTGAAAACTAAATCAATATCTGAGTCAGCATTATTTACTTTAGGCATTTCAGCATTTACAACGTGTTCTAGTTGTAAGACAATGGCCATTATTTGTGATCTGTAAATGGTCATTTCATATTTAAAATTATTATCTTTATCCCATTTCTTTCTTAGATCATTAAAATAATTTTGGATTGCACTTTTAATTTCATTATTTAAGATATCAAGACCAATCTTGCCATCAGTAGTAACTTTGACATTTACATTTACATCAAAAAGTTCTGGGGTAGTTACAGTTACTTGATGGCCAATCGGAGCTAATCCATAGCCCAAACCACTATCGGTTACAGGGTCGACTGTTACTTTAACTTCATTCAAAAGAGTAGAAGTAGCAGGATTTAGGTTGTTGTCTAAGATAACTAACTTAACAGTCCCGCCCCCTTGCCATGCGGGATAAATCTGAACTGCTCCAACATCCTTAATGTTATCTAACATCGCTTTATAGTCGTTAACATTACCACCATAGTTAATGTACTGGTTAGGGCTTAGCAAACGACTTCTAAGGCTCTCATCAGATTCTTCATCTTTGGCTGGAACTGATATTTCAGTAATTTCTGCCCAATTGATACTGTCATTGGGTGTAGCTGGTTGAATTTGGCCAATATATGAGTTAGCAGTCGAACCAACAGACTCACTTTGTAAAAGAACACTACTATCAGAATTAATAGCAATAACTGTATAAAAAATAGGCTCATCCCCGATTGAGGCGAACCTATCACCAATATCTATGTTGGTTACGGCGTTATTGTTTTCGTCTAAGACTTTGGCAGTGACTTTAGCATAAGTGGATACATCCCGCTCAGTACCTTTATCTTGAGCAAACCAGTCCAAAAACTCACTGTTAGCAGTAGCAATATGCGACTGCTTAACTAAATTGGCCATATCGACTTGTTGCTCGGCTAATTTGTGAGCGGCAGGAGCTAATGCATCATACATAACTGAACCTTGTCGGGTGTCAATGTCTTCAGGAACTTCTTTTAGTAAATCATTGATAAAATAATCAAAATCTTTGCTTAATAAGTCATTAATTAAATCTTGTGGATTAATCTGATTTCACCTCTCCTTCAATGTCAATCTTTCCAAAGATAGTTTCTGCACTACCCGTGACTAAAATACTATCGGTCATGTCAATGACTTCATCAATCGTAACGGAGCTAATGCGGTCATCAGCAGTTAAAGCCTCTTCAATTACTCGCTCAATATCAGTGTGAATATAATCTGCATCTTTTCCAATTAAATCCATTGCATCACTACCATAATTTTCATCGTAGATAGGAAAGACGAATCTCTCAGTAGTAAGAACTTTATTGATAGCTTGCTGCATAGCTTCACGACCATCAATCAATCTGATGACTCGTCCATTTTCGACTGCAAAAGTTTTACTAGGTAGAGTGACTTCTTCCATATCGTTATCTAGGACTTCATCATCTGCATCATCTTGTAAATCTTCATCTGCCATATTGAACACCACCTTTACATTTTTTCAAATACATAAAATCTTTGGCCGCCATCTAAGCGGAACATGGCCACCTTATCATCAGTCTTGAGAGCTTGCTTAATAGTTACCTTTTTCTCAGTTCCATTAATGAGCATAGTTTCTTCATGATCTTGCACATGCTTACCTAAGATTAGAAAGACATCAGTCAAAAATATTTTTTCGGTATATTGGATTTTGAGCGGACTGGTACTGGTAACGGTGCCAAATACTAAATCAGCATACTCAGAATTATTGCCTCCACGAGCATTGATCAGTTCTAATAATCTTTCTCCAGCCATTAAATTCTCAGCTCCAAGTCTACAGTATATTTATCGCCAAAATTGTGGATCGCTTTTTTGATGAGATATTTCTTAGTGCCAACACCAATTTGACTCAAATCTTTGATTTTGACCATGACAGAGTTACCAGCCTGTAAATAGACATTCCCAATGGCAGATATTTTCAATTGATTCTCTTGCTTATTTTTTTGCTTTAATAAGTTTTGAGCTTCTTGTTTCATCTGGGCAGCATTAGTTTTCGAAGTAATGTTTTTGGTATAAACTAATTTACCCCATTTTTCGACTGTGCCACCTTCGGCACTCTTGGTAAATATCTTCTTACCCTCTTTGGTAGTAATCGTCTTAGTGGACTTTTTTTGGTGCTTCTTAGCACCCTTTCCTACTGATTTCACTGTGGTAACTTTTTTCTTACCTTTAATTTCAGAAGTTTTAACTACTTTAATTACATTGGCAGTATTTTCAATGCTGCGAGAAAAGGTATAGTCCGTAACCAAAGATTTATCGCCTAATATAAATTTAATTTGATAATGCGGATATTTTCTAAGCTCAATAGTTCCATAATTATCACGTAAGAAAAAATGTTCGCCTGTAGCTCGTCGAGTTTTATCAATAGCACTTTGCAACATAGAAAAATAAGTTTTGTCATCGGCAATCTCTGACTTTAATTTATGGTTAGGATTGGCCATTACTTTGTGTTTAACTTCTAAGAAATTACAGATAGTATTGAATCTCTGACCAAGTGTAGAGACGGGGAACATTATGCTATCAGTTGATTTTAAGTAACGCATTTTGTCATATGCAGTGACTTTAAAGCTGCCACCTTTGTTCAACTCATAATTAAAAATGTAACCAAAAAATGTTTTATTATGATTCCAATTAAAAATGACGATATCTCCATTATGAACAGAGAAACCGTCATTAACTTCAATTAAATTAAAATCCAGTTCACCGGCACTATAATTCATGTCGGTAGTTAGTTTCACATCAGTAACTAATTTTCTAACATCCCATGATTCATCTTTAGTCCTGCGTTTGATAATAAACTTGGTAATATTACTCATAACATCGCACTCCTTGAAATCCATCCCATTGGGGTTCCACTGGTGTTAACTACATAATAAGGGTGCTTGCCTTTAGAAACTAGAGTGATTTTGCACGTTTGTTTTCTAATTTGAACACCGTATGTGGCATTCTTGGAGAGGTAAGCTAAACCATTAACTGTTACTTTGGAGCCTCGATTGATTTTATGTTGTGGCTTACTTCGCCGCACACCCTTTTTAGCATGTTTCTTCTTTGAAACTTTATGAATACGTTCAGCTTTAATAGGCCGATATTCTTTGAACTCAATCGTGTATTGATACTCATCAGCATTTCCGTCAGCCATGCCATATTCAAAAGCTGATATGGTCATTTTCAAAGAAATATGGGCATTGGAAACTAAAAAGCGACAAGGCTTCTTACTTTTCTCAATATTTTTCAAGAAAGTAATGTAGCTAGTCGCTAGTTTCCATCGATTTTTCTTTCTGACGGTTACATAAGGAATATGCTTACTATTAACGGGTAAAAATCCAGAAATACTGATTGATTTTAATTTCTGGCCACCAATCCGATTGATTTCACCTAATCCAATCACGGTAGAGACCGAATCACCAGTCTCAGAACGAATTTTTACAGCACTAGGTGCGACTGGTAATTCGGCAGTTTTATTTTTATGATTCGTAATAAAAAAGTTAACGGTTTTACGTTTGCCAGTCGCTTTTTTAGCATTTTTTCTTTTAGCCATTAGCTAATCCTCCTTCATTTTGTTTAATGATTAAGTCCTCAATTTCAGCCAATAAGTCTTCGGCACTCTTACCTTTTTCATTATTAATGATCTGGATAGCACCTTTAGCGAAATTAAGGTTCTTCGATTGATCATGTGAACTGCTTTGGTTATTAACAGAATTGTTTTGGTAGTGACTGGAATTATCAGCATTACCACTCATCCCATAGCCAAAGAAATCACTAGGGGTATTGTTCTTTTTACTATTAACATTAGCATTGACATCTAGATCATTAATACCACCTTGAGCAGCATCATTCATGTTTCCACTGGCATCAGAGATTAAATTCTGCGTACCATTCATCCCATTGGCCATCCCTTGACCTAGATAATCACCAATTTCAGCGAATAAACGAGATGGTGAGTGAATCTTCGCTTTTGCACGAGCAGCACGGTCTGCTTGAGCAATCAATGAATTAGCAGCAGAAGCCACATTCCCAATTTGGGAACGAATCCCACTAGCCAATCCTTGTCCTACATAAGCTCCGGCTGAGTACATCGAGCTTGAAGCATTGCGGACAGTTCCGACTGCCTTTTGCATTCCACTTTGAACTGCTTGCACGAGTGGACTCATGTTAGGGTTATGGACTTTAGGAGCAGGAATGGTAACTAAATGCGGTAATTTAGGTTGTGGGACAGTTGGACGAGCCACTTTTGGAGCAGCGATTGTTCCTAACTTAGTAGGCATCTTAGGATTAGGAACTTTAGGAGTTCCTACTTTAGGTGGAGTCATAGTCTTGTTGCTCATTTGAGATTGTAGCGAAGACATGACATCTTGGTTACTTCCATCCATTTTAATCTTACCCATTTTCATCCCCGGTAATTGTTGATTACCGATTTGAGATTTTATGTTAGACATCCAGTCTTGATTACCAGTGTCAGCTTTAGGTTTAACTTGTACCGGAACGGAGTTATTTTGGGAACTCTTATTCAACTGTTCAAAAACATTTTGACTATTAGGTAATTGCATTGGTTTCATCTTAGGTGAATCAAACTTCTTATTACCAAGTCCGTTCATTTGATTATTGACTTTGCTTAAGTCCATTTGAGGAGACATTTTAGTCTGATCAACGTGATTCTTAGTGGAATCAGCACTAGCAGTGATACCACCAAACATACTACTGAAGTCTACCCCATTCATCGCACCTTTTCCGATGTTTCCAATGGTATCTTTTAGACCTGAGACACTGTCTTTAGTAGATTCAATAGCATCTTTAGCACCACCAAAGTCACCAGATATTGCCGACTTCATGGCTTGAATTCCGGCAGCAGCAACCATTAGTCCACCACCAACGCCAACTAAAGCAGCAGCCAGAACCATTCCAGCAGCGGCTAAGACTAGGACACCTGCTCCAGCAACTAAAGCTCCAGCACCTAATACAACTAGACCAACACCTAAGACTGCAAGACCGACAGCGGAGACTAAGGCAAAAACACTAAATGCTAGTAATGCAGCTCCTAACACAACTAAAGCTCCAGCTCCAGCTAAACCATTATTGGCTAAATTAGGTAGTTGTGAATCTAAAGCTGCAGTCCCTTCAGTAGCTAACCAAACTCCAGCACCGACTAATGCCACTGCAGCTCCAAAAATTATAAATCCAACTGAACCAGTAATCATGGCACTGCCACCGATGGCGACCACTGCGGCTAGTAAACCTAAACCAACAATCATACCACCCATAACAGCAATTGCTGGCACCCAGCGTTAGCTAAATCAATTGCAGCTTGTGACATGATCCAAAGACCAGCACTAGCGATTAAGACTCCAGCACCGAAGGCAATCATCCCTAAGCCCATCTTGATAAAAGAGCCGGTAGACTTAGCTACGGTGTTTCCCAATGAGCTACCGCCTTTAAAGAAGCCAAACATGTCATGTAGGGCATTTTTAGCTTGTGAGATTCCAATAATAAATTGAGAAATGCCGGAAACTGCTTTGAATACAGCAAATGCAAAGGCTAAATCAATTAATGCTTGTGCCCAAAATTTAACGGAATTAGGATCCATTTGTGAAAGTTGTTCTAGTCCCCAAATGACCGCCGAAAAGGCGATTCCTTTCATTCCATATTTTAGGAATAATAGTGAGCCAGCCAGTTTTTGCACTTGTCCCGGATCTAACTGACTAATAGCTTTAACTAAATTTGATAATCCTTTGATAACTTTACCAGCAAAGTCACCCATATCTATAAAAGGTTTTAAGGGGTCTTTATTTTTACCATTAGATGGTTCAAAGATTTTACCAATAATTGTTTTGATGCTATTAAAAATACCAGCAGCATTTTGGATGGCACCAGTATCATTAAAAGCACCGAAGAATGCTTTGACATCCCTAGTAGCAGTCGACACTGTATCAATCGTCCAATCAATGGCTGATTTTAAATAAGGCTTTAGCTTGTTACCTAAGCCTTTGATATTCAAGCCACCGATTTTGTTATTAATATTAGAAATGGCATCAATAGCAACACTGCTAAGGTTTCCCCATTCAGGTTCAATCTTTTGGGCTAGGGTTTCTTTTGTACCAGCTAAGGCTTCACCGATAGTTTTGTAATGAGTAGCCATCGCACTAAACTTTTTATTCGTACCAGTAGTAGCTACTGCATCAAAGAAATCTTGGGTCTTAACCTTGCCACTCTGTACATCTCTGATTAATTGTCCTGCAGATTCATGCATAGATTTAGCTACGGCAGAAATTCCTGCGGGAGTCCTATCCATCATAAGTTTAAAATCTTGCCATTGGACCATTGGTTTAGCCGCCATCTGTGTCCCTTGTTCAGATAATGTTTTCATAGCTTGTTTAGGGTCCTGAGATGCTGCAGCTAATCCACCAAAACCTTTGACCAGTTTCAATGAATCTTTGGTACCTACCGCAGCAAACTGACTATAAGCTGAAGCCATATCCGATGAGTTATAAATAGAATCTTGAGCAAACTGAGTTAATTGAGAACGCACAGAATTGATTTGTCCTTGAGGCATATGAATCTGTTCCATGTTGCCTTGAAATGTTTGCCATGCCTTATTATCCTCATCCATTTCTTGACGCAGTGATAAGATACCATTTTTGGCCATATTGACACCGCCCATAATGGCATTACTAGCTAAGTTGGCACCTAAGAAGGAACCAAAACCACCGCCACCACCAGAATGATGTCCACCTAGCATACCCATGAAACCACCAGAGCTATCGAATCCGCCTGAGCCAGAACCACCACGACCTTCAGAACCGCCACCATTAGGAGTGCGAGGTGGTTTGATACCACCACTAGTATCACCAGCACGATGTAAAGCACTAATGAATTTGTCGGTACTCATAGTTCCACGATTAATATCACTGATCATATCCTCCATACTGGTATCCATTGATTTAGCAATGGATTCAGCCACAGAAGGTGTTTTATTCAAGATAGAGTGGAATTGTTGCCATTTAACTTTAGGCTCATCGGCCATTTTGGCAGCAATATGAGTTAAGTCATGCAATGCGGTCTCAGGGTCTTTGGTAGCATTAGCTAAATTGGCCAAAGATTTAGACAGTCTACCGGTGCTACTGATACCTGCATCCGATAATTTTTCATAAGTGAACGCTAGTTGATCACTAGAAGTTTTAGTTTCTTCAGCAAAACTTCTTAAATCATTTTTTGCGGCATCAATTTGTTCGGTGGGCATTTTGGTATTCTGCATTTTAGCAGAGAACTCATCCCACACCATTGCATCTTCTTTAGCTTGTTGGGCTAGTTCATCCGTTTTAGAAGTTAGTTGATCAGTCTTAGAGGATAAACCTTCCGCAGACTGACCTAGTTCTTCCATTTTGTGAGCTGAATTGATTAGTCCAGAGGCAAATTTCTGTAACGGATTCGTGAAATTATCAATAATACTAAATTTTTGTCCAATTTCTTCCATAAATTTCACCTCCCTTCATTAAGATTACATATGTATAAAAAGAGACGTGCTATCTTTTAGCACGTCTCTCTGCTTCTTTTTGTTGCCTTTTTTCTTCTTTTGTACGAATTTGAATGCCGGCAATGATCAAAGCTTTTTCTTTCACTGAAAAGTTAAGCCAATCTTGGGGCTTCCAGTGATATTCATTTAAAGTATATAGATAATATCTGAACTCATTTCCTTCAATATCATCATTTATTATTTTTTTACTTCGTCTACCTCTTCATCTAGGTTATCTTGGTTCATACCAGCCAGTTCAGAAATAGCATCAGTGATTTGTTTGGATTCACCAGCATATAACATAGCTCTTAATGTACCTGCAGGGTCAGCTACTCGTCCCCAACTTTCTTGTAATTGAGCATTGTTCAAGTCGGGAGTAATCACTGCTTTAGCAATCATTAAATCAGAGTATTTTTCGGAATCCATTTGTGTTGTTTTAGCATGAGTACGCTTGTTGAAAGTGATAGTAGAAGCATCCTTACGTAGCTCATTTACTTCATCCGCAGTTAAAGCTTTTACTCTAAATGGTGACTTGAAACGATCTAGCTTAATATCCTTAGTAATGGGAGCGGTATCTACATTTTCCTTAAGGAAATCATCCATTGGTACTACTTGTTTATCTTCAATTTCTTGTATTTCTTCAGCCATAATTAATTACCTCTTTCATTTTTTAATTTATTTTTATAATTATTTAACTCCATCAAAGGCTTGGTCTAGATGTACCCCCACAAAGGAGAAGTCAGATTCTTGTGACATCACACCATCATCAGCTTCAATATCTAACACTTGGATATCATCCATATTGACATTCTTCAAAGTCACGGTTTGTTTACCAGCACTAGAAGTTTTATCTTCAATCACACCCACAATTGAGAAGAAAAAGTCTTCGCCATTTTCAATATATGGAAGAGCATATTTAATCCAATTGGAATTTAAAGTATAGTCTTCAATACTTCCTGTTCCTTCAATGCCAGTAGTTTTCTTTTGCTTCCAGCGTGAACCTAAAGTAGGAACATCTTCCTTTTTCTTGGAAATTTTAGCTTTTAACTTTTTAATTCCCATTAATGGAATGTTTTTCCCATCATCGGTAGTCATGAAACCTTTACCTTCTTTTAGGGAAATGGTGTCTTTTGCGTTTAAGATTTTATCTAAATTTTCATCTGCCATTTAAAAATCATCCTTTCTTAGTTCGCAGCAATGGTCATGTAGATTTTTTCCATTGAATCAACCGGCTTAATGTTTAAATTAATGACCATGCTGTCCTTAGCATCACCAGCAGTAATTTGTACATCATCTGGTTGGAAATCTTCAATCATGCCTTCAGTTTGCATATTTTGTAGTGCAGTAACACGGTTAGATTTGAATAAATCTTGACCAGTACCGTTATTGGTAACTTTACCAATGAATGATTTTTCAAAAACATTCTTAGTATCGTTAGCAATGTAGTCTAAAGTACGAATTACACGATTTTTAGCGAATGCTTGCGGTTTATCATTATTAAAACCAGTCAGTGAATTGATATCTTCTTCAATTACCACTGAACCATCAATACGGTTAGAAAATACCACTTTGCCATTACTAATAGCAGAAGTAATGGTTTCATTATCCATACGAGGTAAGGTATCAACTGCTCCACTAATTTCAGCGTAGGTTAATGATTGATTATATGGAACTGTTGCACTAGCACCAGCAAAGTATCCTGCTGCACTGGTAGTATCAACGATGGTACCGTCAGATAAAACATAACCATTAATGACTACGGAAGTGCTTTCGGCATTGTAATTAGTAGAAACTAAGCCGGGAACGACTGCGGTCACTTTATAACCTTCTTGATTACGCAAGTCTTCGACCATTTGGGATAGTAAGGGGTGAATATTGCTATCAATAGGGTATCCAGCAGTGGTTGCGACTTCAAAAATATTAGTTGAGATAGCTTCGGATAATAACTCAGTATCATTACCATAGTTGCTAGTTCCTCCAGCTAATTGATAGGTTTTTTCGCCACTTAGCTTACTGAATTTATCAGCATAGTTATCAGTTAAGCTCACATCTACATAATCATCCCCCATCAATTCATCGGCACGAGTAATGCGTTGAGTAGAAGTAATTACATGATCATAAATCACTTTCACTGTAACAGTGTCACCACTAAGACTCTTAATGACATCGACCATAATATTGTTACCCTTACTGCCGGCATACTTAGCAATGAAGGTAAATGGCAAGTTGTCATCTTTAACAATGGCTTTTTGGCCATCATTGTTGTTAACGTATAAGACTTTGCTAGCACCACTATTAATCACTGCTCGTAAAGCCTTATTTTGACTATCTAATAAGTCACTGCCTAATAGTGCTTTAAACTTACTAGCAGCATTCAAAGGGATAATGCCATGTTTACCCCAATCATGTTTGACACCATCCATTAATAAAACAGTGCCACGAGATGATTCGGGTTGTTCAGTTGCAACCCCTTTAGTATTGATATAAGCTCCGGGACGTTTTTTGTCTTGAGCTACCCATGTTCCACCGGCCATAACTAAATGCCTCCTTTAAATTCGTTAATTTTGTTCTTAGCATCTGCCAATGAGTATTTTTGCCCATCGGTAAGAGCAATTTTTAGAATTGCTCGGTCAGATAAGTTCCAACTGCCATCTTGAACGATGGCTTCCTTTGAGTAAGTTGGATCATCTTGATGGGAAAATGTCCCATCATTGCCTTTTTTGGCTTCAATAATTGGATTTTCATCAGCCATTATTAATTCCTCCTTGATATTCCATTTTTGCTTGTTTAGTTTCTTCTCTAGCAACTTTAGCGAAGATATTCACCTCAAAAGTGAAGTTTAAGGTTTGATCATTAATCTTTGATTGACGATTAACCAGTTGAGCAAAGTTCTCTAATTCAGTGAAATAATCCAGCAGAGTAGCTTCTACTCGGTCAATGTCCGCCGCAATATTGCTAGGATTAGGAAAATAGACTAATTGGTAGTAGTAAGTTCGATTTTGATTACCAAAGGTTAAAGGTGCAGAAGTAGATTGAATTTTTTGCAATAAAAAAGAAGGCTCTTCAAAACCTCCTTCAACATTATTTCTATATAATTTTAAATCAGGAAATAATCTTTTCAGATTCTTCCCAATTTCTTTAGATACATCAATCATTGCATCACATCCTTAACTGCTTCATGGAACTTAGGCTCCCAATAAGCATGTAAATTGTTTTGATAGTTAATAACCATTCCTTTTAAAAAGAACTGTCCTTTCACCCATCCTTTACCGACACTGCCATCTTTACCTCGTGTTCGATGACCATTCTCTACAAAAGAAGCATAGCTGGTATTGTTGTATAACTTAAAAGAAAACTTTCCATCGCTATACATCAATCCTGACTTCTTCCACGCATTTTTTAATGCACCTGTGTCTGTAGGAGTACGGGTAGTCACTTCTTTAAACTCGGCATCGCTAAGGTTTTGCATTTCCTTACCTACTGATTTAAAAACAGTACGTGCATTAACCTTATCGTTGACCCTTTGGGCGAAATTTTCGAAGGCTTTACTATCCAGCTCCAAAAACGCCATCTAGCATCACCCCTTTTGCTTGGCTTTTTCATCATATAACATCGTCACCTCTTGATGATTAGCATAGCCTGTATAGCCTTGTGTGGTTTGCTTGTAATTATTAGTATGGCCATTCACATCAGTTACCTTGATTTTGGCTCCTGAAGGAATATTAATGCCATTTCTGATTAATAATTTAGCATCATAGGTTTGTTCATTAACTAGATTCATAGAATCGGACTTCATAGTGCTAATGATGACCTTACAAGGCTCATTTTCAACAATCATTTGGTCAGTTGTATCATCAAAGACATCATCTTTAGTATTAACTTGGCCATAAATTGTAGCTCGACTAGACCATAGGATTTTAGCTGCCTTTTTGAACTTCTTAGAGTTAATCAAAGTTTAGCCTCCTATAGCTATTCAATTGATAATAGTAATCTTTGGTAACGGAATTCGTTTGATTTACTAAAGAAATATCTTCAGCAATACTTTTAAAGGTAACTGATTCATCCCCTTCAGTAACTGAGCTAATACCATTGTTACGCTCTGCTTGAGGAACTAACATTTCAGTGGAATTAATCAAATCCACGGACATTCCCACAGCGGTGTATTTTAAGCCATCAGGGAGTTCTTTCAGTGGTATATGTGTGTAATTAGCAATATCTTGCATTACTTTGTCCACTACATACTCAATTGCTGAATCATAATTAGGATTATTACTATCGTTGGGAACAAATAGTTTAATTTTAGATAAAATGAAATCCTTATCCATACTTAATTACTCCTACTATTGCTTTTTATCAACAGGTGGTTGATTGTTTGCAGTGTTATCATCAGTACGATCAGTAATTGCAGCTGCATAAGCTTGTACTTTGTTATCTAGCATGAATACATCACTTAAACTGCATTCATAGTATAAGTAATTACCATTAGTTAATGGAGTTGGGTTTTGAATCCCAGCATAAGAATATACTTGTGGTGATAATTGCATCCCATTAACAATCATAAACATTTGAATTTGTTTAGAACCACTTTTATCTTTAACACCATTAGTAAAGTCAAATGCAGTACGCATTAAGTGAGAAGGAACAGATACAATAGTTACATCATCAATTGAATAGATTGAGCGTTCAATCTTGCCACTACCATTAATATTAGCCGCACGATTAGCAAAATCAGCAGTTTTAAGCATTTTATTAACTTGTGGAGTAACATATAGCATTCTAGTTCCAGTAACACTAGATTCATCCATTTGAGTCATCATATCATCAAAAACTTTTAAGATATTAGTTTCATCAAGTTGCTGATTGTAAATTCCATCATTAGAATCTTTTAGTTCACCATTGGCAACTTTTTGAGCATTAATTCTTTGCTTTTCTTGGAATAAAGATGAATACATATAACAATCTTGTTCTTTAACTACGTCTTGAACATTGTGTAAATCAGTGATATTAGAGATTGTAACAATCGTATCAGTTCCCTTAACATTAGTTGGATCAACTACCGTTTTCCATTGACGAGCAAATCTAATTTGTTTGTCTTCCCAGTCATTAGAATAATCAGCAATTTCACCCATACTTAGGTCATTGGTATTTCTATAAGTGCTGCCTCCATTAACTGCTAATGTAGGAATTTTAACATGTAGACCTTCCCATTTAACCATATTATTACTTGGTGAACGCCAGAGAGCATCACTAGTTCGCTTTGGATAATACTTTCTATCTACAACTGATCCGTATTGTACAGAAAAGTTAACGTTAATATCTTCAATTGCCATTTATAAAACTCCTTTTTATTTATTATTACTGTCTAAACCAAACGCTGCATCGAAACGAGCTTGTGCATCAGCACCACTTCCATCCCCACCGTTTGGCTTATATTGGGTATCAGTACCTTTATCAAATAAGAATGCATTATTTTCATCCTTTTGAATGGCTTCCATTTGGTTATCCAAACCAGTTAGGTTGCCATCATCGTCTAACTTGATTTCATCCATATTTAGGAAAGGCTTGATAGCTTTATTATTTCTTACTTTGTAACTAGATAACTTAGAATCTAATGCATGATTCAACTTCATTTTGCCAATTTCAGCATCTTTAGACTTCTTAAGATTGTCATTATCTTTTCTCAAGTTGCTGACTGTTTTATGCAATTCATCATTATCTTTAACTTGTTTTTGCAATGATTTAAGATCTTTATCATTTTTATTAACTTGTTCAGTTAAAGAATTGTTTTGAGCCTTAATTTCGTCATAATCAGAGTATTGTTCCTTTACCTGATTAATACTTTGACCATGCAATTTCATGATTGAATCAATCTTACTAGCATCTAGACCTAGTTCTTTTAAATCTTCTCTTTTCATGTGTGTACACACCTTTCTCGTTGCTTTTACGAGTAACGAACTCGATTAGGGTATAAAAAATAAGCCTTTTAACGACTTACTCAGGTCGAAACACAAAACACATGTTATTTCTCAGAAATAACATGTGTTAAATAGCATTAGAACAATGTAATTAATTTTGCGTTTTCTTATAACATGTTATTTATTGCTTTTATTTAAAAATAACATGTTTATGCAATTTTATTTTTCCACTCCGTAAAGTTCATATCATCTACATATTCTCGCTCATTTCCATTTTTAGACCAACGTTTAATTGGTGGCATTTCAGAAACGTGAGCTACAGTAGTGCAACGACAATGAGGATGCATGACTGGACAGTTCTTACCTTCCACTCGTTCAGAAACTTTAAAATTTTTCTCATCTAGCAATGCACAGACAGAACAAGTTCGATTTTCTAGAGTGGCTAGATAATCATATTCTTCAACACCATTGTCTTCATAACTCATAAAGGATGATTCATTCGCTACGTGAGCCATTTCTGTAATCACTAATCTATGAATGCTTTTCTTAGAAACATCTTCAAAACGATTACTGAATTCTTTAGTAACTTCTTGATAACTAGCTCCGATCACGGTGCTTCTAAGCAATGAATCCATTAATTGACTTGGTAGTTCATTACGGTAATTTTCCATAAGCCTTTGATCATAACTTTTAGGCTTTGTCTCTTGTTTGGGACGTTCTGGCCAAATTCGAGATGAAAAATTACTAGGTTTCCACGGTTTACTAACGATTACTTTTAACTGTTCTTCGTCAAAATGAGCAAAGTCAGTAGTAAAGTAGTTAAAACCTTGTTGAATATTGTAATTTGTCCGCATATAAGTATTATCAAACGCATCAACCAATGACTTTTCAAATTTGAATTGCTCTTGACCAGCAAAACTCGTGGATAAATCAATTAATTGCTTTTCTAAGTCTTCTAAACGAGCAATTCGGCTTTTAAAGTATTCAGAATTCAGCTCTTTAGTATATCCACCAGCGATAGCTTTCTTTTTGAACTCATCTAAAGTCATTTCCCAATGTTTAGAAGATATATTCATTAATATTTTATTGGCTTCATCATATGGGATGCCTTCATTATCAGCGTACATCGTATAAAACTGTTTTAATCGTTGCTGAAGGTCATCTTTTAATCCATTCATGCGTTTACTGAGGGCGAGTTCGTATTCATTAGACATAAGGATAGCTCTAACTTTTGTCTGTAACGCTCTAGTCTTCCAATAATTTTGATTACCAATTTGATTACTATGATTCATCTTCTAAGCCATCTTTAATTTGTTTCATATTTTTAGGATTACTATAACCATCCCCATCAACCTTATCATCAGCTTGATACTGTAATTCTTTATCAGCATCATCTACATAAGGATTGGCTCTGGCTAAATTCCTTGATGAAGTAAATTTCTCTACATAAGACAAGCCTTGAGCAATCTCTAAATCATTTTGAACTGCTGTTCGATTCCATGTCTGTGAAATATCAATGTTTTGATAATCAGCAATTCCTAAATGCTTCATGATCATACGAATCAGTTGTGATAAGGCTGGTCTGAAGTATTTTTCAGTGGTAGTAGCCTTTAATTCTAAGTTCGCATAAAGCCCCTTAATGGCTTTACCACTTAATGCTCCATTTTCCATGAACTTCTGTGGGTCAATGCCTTGCCCTTCATCAAATATCTTTTGACGAGAAATATTTAGCATAATGTTTCTGGCTTCAGTAGGAATCTCAATGTTTAAAGTATCAACACCAGTATCACTGCCTCCAGTAGGTGAAGGGTCAATTGGGATAGCTTTATCTTTCTTGATAGTTTCCCATAGTCCAGAAATGCTTTCACCACCATAGCCTTTTAAAATAAGAATGGTTTGTTGAATATCATCTAAATCATTAGCAAAACCGTTATATACCTTATCAAAAATATCAATAGAACCTTTGTATTTCTGTAATTCAGGTTTTTCCTTGATATTTTTACTAAATTTAATGAATGGAACAATACCCCAGCCATGTTGAATAACTGATTCACTACCAATGGTATCTCCAGTGGCATTATCAACTACTGGGAACATATCGAAATAATCTAATCCATCTGAATTCTTTCTAAAGGCGGTACATTGTTTATCATTCCAAAACTCAATGATAGTATCATAATTACCGGTAGAAGTATTAAGCTGCTTATATACACGCTCAACCGCTTTAACTTCAGTTTCTAAGCTATCAGCATAGATAGGAAAGATTTCATCGGGTGGCACTACTGCAAAATGAAATGAATTATTATTATCTTCCCAGAAATGTACCCATCCATAACCAGCATTAGAGGCATCAACAATTAATTTGTTTAAAATTAAGGAGAAATCATCCCCTAAAACCTTCTTAATGGCTTTATTGTTGTTATCATTGCCCACATCTATTTCTGGGTCTTTAGTAGCAATATAGCCAGCCTCTTGGTCAATTAATATCTGATGAAAATTACTAGACTTACGATTGTCAGCATGACGTAGTAAGTCTTTTTTAGTTGCTGGAAGTAGTCCATCAGCACCATTAAAGTCAATAATGGCTTGTAGAACGCTATTATCATCATTATTAACAATATCATTGCGGTTTAAATAGTAACGCTCTGATTCTTTATACTGGTCTCTGTTATGGATTAAAGTCGGCTTCGTATTAGATAACATCTTTTCCATAACATCTAAACCTATTTTTTCCATCTTCTGAAACCTCCTTTTCTAGATAATCTTTCACAACTATATCTAATTGCATCCAGCGTATGATCATTACCATCGGGATAATCAGCTTTCAAATTTCCATCTTTATCTCGTTCTAGTTCATAAGTGGTAAACTCACGAGCAGAGTTAGGACAACGTTCTGGATCAATAACGATTTCTCTTAAATCTTGCAGCCATTTAAAGCCCTGCCTACGACTAGCTCCCTTAACTGCTGCCATCAGATAAAGCCCTAAGCCACTTCTGCCCATTTCGGCAATTGTTTTCGGCTCTGCTGAATCACAAGTGATCAATCCATTACTAGGATTGATTTTCTTAATTTCTTCAGCAGCAGCTTGGTTAGACATTCCCACTTTGTATATTTCTCGGTAAACGTATAACTTACGATACTTAAGAATTATAATATACAGTCATATAAGCCAGTGGATCACTAGCAAAACCAAAGTCCAGACCACGATAAATAGTGTCAAAGTGTGATATTTCTTCATCCGTAATCTTACGCAAGGTTATATTATTGAAGACTTCAGCACCTGTACCAGTAATCTTGCCCATATATTCATGGTCATAAGCAGTAGCATTATCCTTTTTAAGCTGTTCAGCATCCAATATGAACTCCTTACCCAGCCATTCTTTAGGAACAGTTAAGTAAGTCGATGAGTGGACTAAGGTGTCCTCTCTTAATGCCGCATGTGAGCTTTCTTGATTGACCCAATTATTAAGGGATGCTGGTGGGTTATAAGTGTAGAAAGTCATAATGTTAGAACCACCACGATTAAGTGATTGATTAATGGAACGAATTTCAGATGAACCTTTGAATTCATCACATTCTTCAAAGTGCTTGAACTTGATATAACCAGTTCTGAACTTCTGTGACTTAATCTTACGAGGACTATCAGCACCCTTAAATCTAATCTTTTGGCCAGTCTTCAAATAAGTTAATTCTAGTGGACTATATGAAGCATGCCACCAGTTACTAACACCTAACTTATCAATCGCCCAAATATATTGATCAAACACCGAATCACGTAAGGTACTAGCCACTTTCCTAAGGACTAAGGCATTAGCTTGGCTGTCTTTCATAATGCCTAAGATTATCTCAATAGACACAAAAGAGGACTTGGTACTACCACGTCCTCCTTTTAGCCAGTAATTAGAATACTTCTGGCGTTTTATATCATTGTGAATGGAATAAAATGATGGGGCTATCATGCTAACTAGACTCGGCATCATTATCATCCCCAATCAATGGCACATCATCTATAATCTCTATTTTATCGGAGATGTTAGCATTGATTTCATGATTATCAGTAAATGATCCTCGGAATCTCCCCAGCATTTCAGCAGCTTTATTTCTATCTTTAATTGAAGGGATGGTTATATAAGTCCCATCAACGGTAGAAACTTCATCATATTCTTGATTACGCATAACTCTGGAATAATACTGCATAACTTCCTTTTCACTAGCAATATCAGCATTTTCCATAGCTTCTATATGCTTTTGCATACTAGCTTGAATGTCTTTTCGTTGCAGTAATTGGGATGCTTGTGTTCTTGCGGTCTTAGGCGAATAACCAGCAGCAATAGCTGCCTTTGTACCGTTCCGCATTTTGATATAAGCATCGACAAATTTTTCATATTTAAACTGTGTAGCTTTAGAAACAATCACTAACACCTCCTTTATGTATATAAAAAGGCGATGAAAAGCATCGCCTACTTAACTATTAAATTATCATCCAATAAATCTCTTAAACTGACCATTACATAAAAATCATCTGCATTATCATTTGTTTGCATATGAAAATCTAAATAATATCCGCCAAATAATAAAGATTCTTTTTTTAGTGAATTTTTATATTTTCTATAATAATCATCACTGTTTAAATCATAATCATTAATATAATTAAAAATGTTTTGCAGTCTCTTGTCGCTACTTCCATCGTTCAAAATAATCTTAGTAACATCGTCAGCAGAAACACTTCTAAACATTTTCCATTCATCACTAACAAAATTTTCTAAAGCAAATTCCGGAATTATTTCCCATTTATCGATTTCAGACGTTTTTGTGATAAAAGCAATACCAATACATCTGACAAATCCTTTAGAAGTTCTTCTATTGAGGAGTTCAATGAAAGCACCATATTTTTTGGATGTAAATACATTAGCCCCTATTCTAAGGCTTTCTTGCTTCTTATCTTTCATAACAGCAACGTAGACAGCGGCAAAAGAAGCAATACCGCTTATCCATGTGGGTAAATTCTTAATTGCAAAAAAGGCATTAAAATATTGGAAGATATTAATATCAAAGTAATGTTTAATGGGAAAATATAATATAAATGGGCATACAAAAATAAATATCAAAATAATATAACCATATTTTTTCAATAATGTTGCAAAGCTATGTTTTGTAATAAATCTTTTTATTTTGACATTTGTATTTAATAAACGGATGTTAAATCTTTTTAATTTATTTTTCACATTAAACATTTTATTTTGAAATCTATATTTTAATTTTTCTAAAGCTATTTTACATTTTTTCATATATCACCTAATCAAAATTAATTTTATCTAGCATATTTTCAGTTGATTCACGATCTAGACCTAAGTATTTTAAAGTCATGGCTTGGGATGAATGGTTTAATAAATTCATAACCAAACTAATGTTATATCCAGACTGTACATAAACACGATAAGCACCTGTTTTACGCATTGAATGAGTTCCTAAATAGTTAATGCCTAATAAGTCCCCAACTCTTTGCATAATCAGATAAAAGTTACGCTCATTGATATGTCTATCTTGTTCATCTGGGAATAACCATTTAGTTTTAATGTCATTTCTGAAAAGCCATTGTTTATAAGACATTAATGTTTCTTGCATAGAACTAATATCGATATCTTCATACTTTTTAGATTGAGAATTCTTAATATGAATCTTATCTTTAGGCTTTCCTGAATCGTCAAATATGCTGTCTAAAGTTAATTTTAATATATCTTTGATGTTCAAAGAAGTATTATCCAGAAATTGAATAATTAAATTGGATTTTGGGTCGTCTTCAAATGAAGGATTAACCAAAGTAACGGAATTAATACAATCTTTAACTTCAGCTCTTAAATCACGTTCTGAAATGTGTTTATCGTTCCTAGTAGTAGGAAATAACCACTCAGAGTGAATATCATTATCAGTCAACCATTGTCTATACAATCTCAAGTCTTCAGCTACTGGTTTTAAATAAAGAATATTAGCTTTACCAGTTTTCTTATCATGAATATATGCATCATGTTTAATTTGACCATCTTCAGTAAATACATCTGAATATTTTAATTTAAGAACATCACTAACTCTTAGTAAAGTTGCTTTACCTACTTGGAAAATTGTGTAATTTCTACGACCAAAACTAAAATTATTTAGCAAAGTGTCTTGAACTTGTTTTAAAACGACTGAATCTTTGATTGGATATACAATTTGTCTCATCATTATTCCTCCTATGTACACATGTTATTATTCGTAAATATAAATAAATGACATGTAATACATATAGTATATAATAACGTTGCTATTAAATCAACATTTCACACATGTTATTATCTAATAATAACATGTGTTAGGTAATAGAAGACTATAATTGAAAATCCCTAACGAGAACTAATTACTAAATTGGCTATACTATTGTCTGGATCATTAACATCTACTTCAGCACTCAAATTAGTAAAGCTCTTTATCTTAGCATTCTTCTTAAAACGTGCTTTAAAAGCCTCTGATGTATCGCCCAAATTTAATGAACGCAACACATGACCAATTAACGCATTGAATGGATCACCCTTTAAAATAATCGACCCTTTAAAAATGCAATCTAGGGTTAAAACGCCTTTACCATAGAAAATATAGACCTTATCTTCACTCATTTTTTGCTCCTTTGCTGTAAAATGTTAAGTTTTGTTAAGGTTTTTGTTTTAAAAAATAAATAACTACCCTTTATCTACTAAAGAATAGTTATTTCTAAAATCAATATGCTTGCAGCAATAATAGTCATTAATGCCATTTTGAATAACGTAATCTCCAATTGCACACAACATACTTCCTTGATCTGTATGAATGGTCAAATTATGATTCCCATTAACACTAAATGATTTTAATTCCATCCTATTTACATTCTTAGTTAGGGTATTTTGAAATCCGTCCCACTTGAATGCATTAACAATCTTGGGTTTATGTTTATATAAATTCATTGACTTGTCCCTCCCATCCAATAAACTATTTTGTTAT
>NZ_CP093363.1 GCF_023380225.1 Apilactobacillus apisilvae | reverse complement strand
CAATCACTCCTAACAAAGTGGCATCGTTTAGAGAATGTTTACGAGTAGAATCAATTTTGAAGTTATCTTTTCCAGCAAAGTTATCAATTTCGGTATCAAAAAAGCCGATAGTTACAACACTACCGACTTTTAATGATTTGTATTCAATTGATATTTTGTCTTTTATTTTTTCCATTGCTTTGTCATTTTGCCAAATTGAAGCAGGCACAATCACTTCATTGATAGGAGCAATTTTGTCATTATCATGCTGCAAAGGCAGTAATTGAACTGAACAAGTATGGTCTGCTTTATCATATTTAATGATTCTACCTAAATTAATGCAATGAATTTTTCCCATGATAAATTGTGGGTAAGCGTTAAATATAAAATTAGATACTTTATTTTTACGGTCTACCACCTTTTTATTTGGTTTTCGCATAAACTACCACCTCCATTTCATAATTATTCTGATGAGTATGTTTGACACTTTTCACACGGTATAAGCCATTCAACAATTTAGAACTAATTTGAACTGATGAACCAGCTGATAATCGTGGATCATCAAAGCAATTTAAAGTGTATGTTTTACTATTATCATCATCAGAAACACTAGGTTCTTGATACATACCAGATTCTTCACTCAAATATAAATGCTCATGATATGGATTATCAGTTTTATTATCATCAATAACCAGTTTGCCTTTACGATAATACATGGCTGATTTGCAATCCTTAACGATTTGCTTAATAGCATTGTATGGATTATTTGAAACAGTGTAACCACGCTTATATATCTTATTTTTCGCTAGTTTTAAATGATAAATCTTAATCCCACTGACTTTGGCCACTTTAGTAATGATTTCTTTAGCTTTAGCACCTTTTTTAAAAGAAATATTAACTTTCTTTTTGCCCTTCTTTTGCTTAACGGTTTTAACACCATTAAAGTTACTTTTTAATGAATTCTTAGAGTAATCAGTGCCTTCTTGAAAAGTGACCGTAGTTTGTTGGTCTTTACCATCAGAGTTAGTCGTTTCAATTTTAGTGATATTACCTTCGCCAGTAATACCATATAAGTCAGTTGGACCACTATATACAATTACATGGTCGCCTTTAGATAATTTATGCAAAGTATCAGCAGACAAATTATATTTAGTGAAAGTATTATTGCTAGGGGTTGGCGTATCATCAGAGTTAATCTCATATTCACCATCATACATAGTTAATTTCCCATGCTTGGAAATAACCGCAATTACTGTTTTATAGCCAAAATAGTAACCTTTAGTTGTAATCATTTAATCACCCCAAATCATCAATACATAACTGTACCGTTTCGCCTAAATTATCTGCATTAATCTCAGTTTCTTGACCAGATTCATCAAGTGGAATAATGGTTTCTACTGGTAATTTATCATTATTAATATTTCGCCAAAGTGGTTTATTAATAACGATAGGTTCACCAGCCACAATTAAATTCCCATCATAATCAAACAAATCAATATAGAATAAATCATCAATCTCATTATGGTAGAACTTAAAAATGTAACTATTATCAGCTAACTCAACTTCTTGTGAGTATGGCATATCATCAACGCTAACTTCTATATAATCATGATCCATTATCTAGTCCTCACTTTCGCACCGACTGGTAACTTATTTGCTGGCCATTTATTAATCTTCATCAAATGAGATAATGAAGTTCCTGACTTTTTAGCGATTTGTGCATAGGTCATACCAGGTTTAACTCTTATATGACCACCTTTAGTACCACTTTTACTTCCTTTATGTTTTTTAGCAGGTGCCTTACGTTTAGATTTAGTCCTGGAGTATTGAATTTTAGCTTGCTTGGCATAAGTAAAGCTAATTGATAAGCTCAACGCATTCTTATTCATTGTTTCATCAGTGGATTTTCCGATTGAACTAATGTAAGCATGTTGCCAATAACTAAAACCTTGAATTGTAAATTCATAGTGACGTGACCACAACATTAACTTTTTATATTTATGACTAGCATCTTTTAAATTTTTACCCTGCAAAATATAAGTACCGCTTAGTTCTCGGCTATCAAGAGCAACGTAATTGGTTTGAACTGAATTTTTATCAGTTGCATGCGTAGCAACGGTATTACTGTTAGTTTCACTAGGGCTAGTTTCATATAGCCAAAAAACTTCTGAATCCATCATATCGGTACGGTATAGAACAGATGCACCATGTTTTTTAGCATGTTTAATTTTTTTACGCATGATTTTACTATTCTTTTTACGAATTCTATTCCTGTGACGAGTTAAAATCGTATTGCGGTAATAACTATATTTACCTTTAGCATGCGATTTTTGCTTTTCTAAACTATGAATCAATTTATTAGAGTTGCGAATAGTCACTTCTTTTCTAACTTTTCGATTATGCCAGACAGTAAATCCTTTATTACGTGCAATGCTATTCATTTTCTGTGATAATGCCGATTTCTTTTTAATCACATCATTCAATTGACCTTGCAACTTAGATTTAGTCTTTTTAGACTTTGATTTTTTAATCTTAGCTTTTAAATCACTTGCTTGGCTCTTGTAATTATCATAAGAGCCTTGAGCCTTATTGTATTCAGGACTATTCAAATTCTTATTTATACTATTAAGACCATCAATCAATGATTGGTGGTCTTTTCTTTTTGCTTTTAATTTACTTGCTATTTTTTTAACTTTTTTAGACCAGATTTTGGTTTCTGATCTGATTTTTGCATCGCTTAATTTACTAGCCAATTATTGAACCTCCTTCTTCATTTGTTTTTGAATTTAAGCTATCCATTAAAACATCAATTCCACTTGCTAAACTTTCATCAACATCATCTTTAGTGATATCAGTGCCATTTAGATTAATAGTAGGATTGTAATTTACCTTGATTGGACGATTAGAGTTATTAATCACACGTTTAGAATCGGTATGATTTAAGACTTTTCCATCTTTCTTAGGCTTGAATAATTCAAACCCATCTTCGTTTACACGATAAATTTCATCTTTTTTAACTGGACCGCCATTCTTACGTGCTTTGCGACCAGTTGGACCCCAGCCACCACTAACTGCTATATCTGTTCTCCAATTTGAGTCGTTCATGGTTGCCAAAATATTGTCTAATCCATTGCCTTGGTTACCGTGTCCCGGAACTTTCCAAGCGTTAAAGGTTGATGGAATAAATTGCATTAGACCATAACTAGGATGCCCTTCTTCGGAATTAATATCTTGTACTTCTTGATGTCTATGAGGGTCACCAGTTGATTCTTGAAAAATACGATGTAACATAACTGCCATATCGTTCCCCGATAAGGCTTGATGCATGATTGCAGCAGCTTTTTTGATAACTGGTTTCCAACGATTCATAGAAGCTCCACCAGGGTTTGAAGTTTCACCAGCATTATTATTAAAGAAAGATAGTGCAGCATTTTTAACTTTGTTTAGCATTCCACCAGCCATATTTTCAACCATTTCTGGCATCTTTGGTAGTCCACTAAATAAAGATTTAATAAATTTAATCGGATGTGCAACTGCATTAGCAACGCCTTTAGCACCATTCCACAATCCACCTGCTGCTGATTTAGTCCAGTTCCAAGCAGAACTGCCAGCATGTTCAACACCATGTAACGCTTTACTACCTAAACGTTCAGCTCCATGCGTAATATGGCCTATTCCTGAAGCTGCTTTATGGGCAACATTACCAATTCCGCTGGTTATGTCACCTATAATTCCACCGCCTGCATATTTTCTAATTCCACGAAGTTCCATGAGCATTTTAGTCTGAGTTGCATTAAAAACTCGGCTACCTTTAGGCAACATACCAACCCAGTTACGCTTTTGTGGAATAAATTCTTTACCATTTGGTAGCTGTACTAATTCTTTATTACCAGTTTCAGGGCTGTCATGACCATCATTTAGCATAGCTAAAGAGTTCTTTTGCAATTTTCCATTCATAGTTCCGTTTGCTAAATGGAAAGCATCAACATTTATGGTTTTACCTCCTAATTTGGACGTTATCCAATTAACGCCCTTTAGTGCAGGCTTAATAAGGTTTGACAACCAATTTATTGCTGATTTAAAAGTATTTTCAATTCCACTCCAGAGATTTTTGAAAAAACTTCCTATTGACGAACCCCAAGACTTAAATGTATTAGATATGCTACTAATTGCATCATGAGTTATATCCTTCAAAGATCCAAATCCTTTAGTGAACTTTCCACTTACACTGTTCCACATATTATGGGCTAGATCAGGTATATCCTTACCCATTTTGCTAAAATCACCATGGATAAAGTCAGATAAAACATTAGTACCACTTTTAATTGTTTTATAAGTTCCTAGAGAATGCTTCTTGAGTTGTGCCATACCTTTGCTGTAAGTGTTTTGAACTTTTCCGGCTATAGATTTTGCAAAATTAGATGCAGATTTTTTAGCATCACCAAATTTTTGAGAAACACTATGGCCAAACTTACCAACAGAACTAATCATGTGACCTGTGGATTTAGCTATTGTATGCCCAACTCCGCCAAACCATTTTCCAACTTTCTTGATCACTTTGCCGGCAGATGAAAAAGCGCCATTAACTATTTTCCTAAAAGGTTTAAAATGTTTGTACAATTCATAGATTCCAAATCCTAAAGCAGCGACTGCAGTAATGATTAGTCCAATAGGATTAGCATCCATAGCAACATTTAATGCCCATTGTGCAGCACGTAAAACAAGCATTGCGCCCTTAGTTACAATTAATACAACTTTTAGTTCTTTTAAAGTCTTAATGAATTTTCCGATAAATATTACAGACTTCATAATTTTAGAAACAGCGAAAATTGTTACTAGAGTACCACCGATAGCTTTTAGCATGCTTTGATGTTTAGAAATAGCGGTTAACGCACTAGCCATACCATTTAATCCGTTATGAGCAGATTTAGCATGACCTGATATGGCATTTAGCACGCCTTTAATGGTTTCCCAAGCACCTGAACTAATGGCTTTCACAATGTTCCATATTGCGGTTCCAATTGCCTTTAGAGAGCCTTCATTCTTAGTGATAAATCCAATTGCTCTTCCCATAAAAGTTCCAACAGTTTTACCTAGTGTTGCAGCTAATCCTTTTACGGTTTTTTGTACTTCAGCTAAGGATTTATGCTGTCCTACTATTTGCTGAATAGAACTAAATAAATTACCAGAAACGCCAGTATCAAATAACTTTTTAGTTTTAGTCATAGTGGCGTGGAACATATCTGCTTTACCAGCATCAGTTTGCAAGTATTGATTCCATGCTTTGCCACTATCTTTAGAAGCATCAATCATATAGCCACGTAGTTTATCACCGGTTAGCTTTCCAGAATTAAGCATGTTTTCAAAAGCACCTTTGGTCATTCCAGACATTTGAATGATTTCATTTCTCAAAGGACCAAGTGCCGTTTTATTGAACATTCCAGCATTAACCTTATTATTGGAACTCATCATTCGATTTAACATCTTGTTTTGACGTTCACCCATACCAGATTCTTTACCAAAAGAAGTTACTGATGATGTTAGTTTTTGAGCTTGACCAACATTACCATTGGTTAAACCTAAATATTGCTTTTGCATATTAACTATTGATCCGGCAGATATATTGGCATGTTGTTGAATTTCTCCAAGTTGCTTAATCATTCCATCAGCATCTGTTCCACTTAAGCCAGCATTAGCCCAGTTCTTTTTAACGTCAGCTCCAGCAGAACTAAATTTAAGTCCTTGCTCAGTGGCATCTTTTAACACACCAGGAATACTGCCAAAAGTATTAGCAAAAATATTTCCTGCAAAAGTTCCTAAAGCTGTATCTCTAAAACGGTGCATAGACTTTTCAGTTTCGCCCATCTTACGACCAGTTTCTTCACTGTCAGAGCCTAGTCGTTTAATGTTATCGGAATGAATTTGATTGATTGAATCACTTAATTTTTTAACATTATTCACATTTTCTTTGATGACTTTATTATTATTCTTAAAGTTATCACGAATAGATTGCAATACTGGATTGTTTTGGCGTAACTCGTTCATTCTTTGCTTCATTTGTTGAATTTCTGAGTTTTGACCAATAATAGTATTCTTTAAATTTTCTACTGTTGCCTTAGCTTTATTAATTTCATTGCTCATAAAGCGATATGAGTTAGTAGCTTCTTGTGTACTACGATTTAAAGCCTGTAATCCAGTATTATTTTCATTTAATCCTTGAACTGATTCATTAGACTTTTTGCCTTCGCTTCTCAGCTTTTCTGATTTATCTATCAATTTATCCATATAGTCATTGGCTTTGAATAAATCGTCTATACCACTAACTGAGATGTCAGCACCAATTGCCGCTTGCCTAAACGTTTCTGTCATTGTTTTCACCTCCTTTGCTAAAAATTTGGTTGATTATTTTGGCCATAGCAATTTGAGTAGCTAATGAATTTTGCTTTATATCGTCTGCAATGATTAATTCCATCTCTTTTTTAACAACAAGGAAGTCATCTAGTGGTAGCTTTTTAATTTCTTCTACGTTCATTCCTAAATTAACGGCTATTTTGCGATAAAGAAGTCGTTCTTTAGCCACTTTAGTGATTGCTTTTTGGTCATAATCATCTAATGACTGATCAAAATACTTACTTTTTGATTTTGAGTAACGAGTCGAGAGAAAATTGAAACGCAGCACCGATAATCGCACCGACACCTTTGTAGTTCACTGGAGCTGATAAGAACTTCATAACTTCACTCATTACAACGAATGTAAGTCCTGCACCATCACTGCCTTCATCAAAGAAATCTAAGTCAACGTGCTTGTTATCCTTATCAACAATGACGTTATTACAAATATCAGTCATAACCTTTTTATTATTCATACCACCATTGTTTTTTTGAATTTCAAAGATAATTCCTAAAGCAGTACGGTAATCAGGAAATTTCATTGTGATTGTTACCTTGTCACCATCAGAATTAGTTTTAGTAATTTCTTTCTTTTGAAACTTATCAGGTAATTCTTTATTTAATGATTCATAACTCATTTTTGGTGAAATAATTACATTTCTCATAACCAAGTCATATGCTTCTGGTAAGTTATTAGTTTGGTCACCTACATCAGTTAAATCTAAGATATCTAATCCAACTGAAGTTCCTGGATCTTGTACTTTTAATTTAGTAGTTCTCTTTTTACCATTTTCCTTAAAATTAACGTCAATGGTCTTTTGACCACTCATCATAGTCTTTAATTGTTCTTCATTTTTGTTAGCCATACTTAATTCCTCCTATTATTTTTAAAAGTATGTATGAAAAAAGCACTCATTTGAGTGCTTTAATATGTTTATTCACTTAGTAGTTGCTTGATATCATCAGTAACACCATCGTAGTCATTATCGACTTCATCTGCTAAGAATGTATAAGCCTTTGTAGGAATATTATTAGCCATATCATCTTGTGGAGGCCCTTGAATAATGCAAGCAGTACCAGTAGCAGTTTCTCCATTAGCATTATCTGCATAAACAAAATTAGCCATTGGCTTATTATTAGATGGTGCGCTTGATTGAATTCTTCTTAACTTAGTAAAAATCTTATCTTGACGACTACCAGCCAGAACATTAACAACAACATTTCCAGACTTATCACCCGATTGAAAAAAATGTGATTTATTTTGGTAGTCTTTCGTATTAGTAAATTCTTGACCAGTTCTATTAAAGCTGGCAGCAGTTCCATTTACTAAGTCAGTACATTCAGTAGTGATTCCTAAAACGTTCATTGTTAAGCTACGTTCAGCAGATGAATTAACATCATATCCTTTTGAGTTGCTCATTTAATTGCCTCCTATTCTAGTAAATCTAAAACAACGTTGACTGTTTCAATTGAACTCATAACTTTAGCATTAATATTTAAGCCGTTGTAAGTACGAGTGGATTTTTCATAGTCTGATGTTTCAGAATAAGTTTTTTTGCCAATATCAGCTTCACCATCTAAGTAACCATCGTTGAAAAGCTTCTTAGAAGTTAGCTTTGCTGTTTGGTAAAGCAAGTTAATTCCATTATCATCAAAATGAAGATGCTTAGAATTATTTAATTGCTTTTGTAAATCATATTGGAAAGTATCCTTAACAATTTTGGTATTGACGAATTGGTCAGCGTAGTTATCACCTAGTGAATAGCCTTGCAACATCATCATATCGTCAGCTTTATTTACTACACATGATCCATGTAATTCTTTGATTGTTTCAATATCTTCAACTGATAAATCATCATCTGGAATGAATTCAGATTCATTGCCAATCTTCATTAAGTCAACTGGAGCATTAGCTGTTGCACTTGCTGCAAGTTGTACACCAGGTACATGGGTGCCAGTTTCGACGATTGCATAAACTGGATTAAGTTGAGTTTGTGACATTTTTTGGTTAGCACTTGAGTAGTCATGCAATGCTCTTAAGTCATCGATTGACTTAACTTGAGCAATCACCATTGCTGCTTGCGTTTTATATAAATAGTCTGAAACAGCTTCTAAATCCTTGACTGATAAACCATCAGGTACTACATAGTTAAAACCGTCATTGATGTGTTGCATGAGTGCATATACATACTTATTTGTATCTGGCATAGTGACAGTTCCACCTGCACCACTTGGTTGAGATTGAGCTTTACTACCAGGTACATCTGAACTAGGTGCTTGGATAACTTGTACAACTCCGCTAAAGTCAGTTACTTCAAAAGCTTTTTCAATTAATTTGTTAACACTTGTATTTTCATCAAAATCATGTGAGTAATCATCATCAAGCCCATATACATAGTTATGAACTTGGTCATCTTTGCCACTAGTTAAAATGGCTACTGTTTGAACGTTGGTAGCCACTTGTTTAGTGAGCTTAAGTCTGATGTGAACGTCAGACATTGTTTTAACTGCCATATTATTCCCTCCATTGTATATTGGCGTTGTTTAGATATTTTGGTTGAGTAAAATCATCTTCGTGATGGTAAGCGTTGAGTGTAAAGCTATAGCCACCATCAAAAATAATGAAATTATCAACAAAACTTGGTGTTGCTGGCAATTCTTCATAGCTCAGTACACCAATACCTTGCCTTGCTAAATCAGCCGTGGGCTGCTGCAAAAATAAAAGCCGTCTAATGTATTCCAAAAGGTTATAATATTGCCTTTGGTCATTAGTTACGGCTTTTACCTGTATTTTTAAATTGAAGTGGTCAGCAGTGGGGTCAAAATCAATTTGCAAGTTTGGATCAGTTACATTGTATGTGATGTAAGGATATTTAGGTTTATCACGAACTACATTAGCTTGACCAACAACAATATCTTTATACTTACCAAGTTGCTCTTTAATTGCACGCCCAACCGTATTAGCCACGCTTTCAAATTCTGCCATGATTAGTCCTCCACTTTTTTAATCGTATAATAAAAAAGCTTAGGTAGAACCTCAGCTTTAGCAGTCACTTTATACTCGTTTTCATTTGTTTTAACTTTAGTTTCTTTGTCAAATTCTCCATGTCTGCTAACCCAATAAAGTGTAGTGGTTGAATAGTATCCACCATCTATATTTGTTGAGCTAGTATTAGGGTTTTGACTATTTATAATAGGCTCAACCACATCAATCGACTGTTCACTCTTAGTCGGATAACCATCTTCGTCAACACCATTAGTATCGACTTTGGTTATAGTAAGCGGCTGCTTTAACTTATTAAACATGAAACTAAAATCGTTAAATGTTTCAATCATTATTCTTTGTCAGTAGTGATTGAAGCACCGTCATCAGTAGCTTGAACTTTTACAGTACCAACTGATGCTTCGCCTTCTACTGTCCAACCTGGCACAGCAGCTAATGGCGAAGTGAACTTGTTAGCTTCATCACTAAATTTACCGACAAAGTATTCACCGTCAGCTACAACATCACCAGATTCTAGACCGGTAATGTTTACTTCTCCTTCACCTTTAAAAAGTACATCTTCAGGTTTAATTTCAGTAGGTGCTACGAACACACCATTTTCATTTTTAACGCCTTTTACAATTGCAAGTTTTAACATATTGTTGCCTCCTATTATTTATTTTTAACTACAAAATAATCAATTGAATTAAGTAGTCCTTTATTATCGATTAAAGGATTATTAAAACCTTTACGTTCTTCAGTAAGTGGAGCATTCTTAGGTTCTTTAAATTGCCTTAATGTGGTTTTTAAATCTTCAACCATTTGTTTCCCTAAGGCCTCACATACTTCATGAACAGTCATTTGTTCTAGCAATAATTTAAACGTGCAGTCAGCTAACGTCTTTTGCCATTCTTTACCATAATGATCACGAGTGTAGGTCATAAATGGACGAGCGGGAATATTAACTGATTCACGTAATACAAACATGACTTTAAAGCCATTAGGTTGACTAGCATCATCAATTCCTAAGGCTTTTCCACGTTTGTATAAACCAACTATTTGACTAGCTTTTCGGCCTTCAGCATTACCAGTTGGAATTACTAGATAAGGATAGTTCTTATGCTCGATATGCTTCCCAGTCTCCTGCACGAGGGCAATCATATTTAAATGATCGTTATTGGCAGGCACACCAGCAATCACTCGCATTGCATTGAGCTCAGTTAAGGCTGGTTTTGCATTCTTTAAGTGATTAATATCGCTACTCATAGAAAACTACACTTCCTTTACTACTACTATTGCCAAACAAAGCAACTGTATTATTATATTGATTCAAATATGGATTGTTTTGTGTTGGATCTTTAATGGTTTGACTAACACCCATCATGGAACTAGCAGTAACACCACCATATTGATTAAAGTTATCAATACTAAGCAAATATTTAGTGTATTGCTTAACACCCATATCAAATCCATCTGGATTAATGCGGTCAGATTTGGCTTGTAGTTTGGCATCATCAATTGCATTTTGTACATGATGAGTACTAAATTTTTGAAAAGAAACAATATCTTCAGTTACATCTTGAATAGATACTGTCATTTAATCACCTCACTATTTGCTAGGTGTATTACCATTAGATTTTGGTGCTGCATTATTTGAGCCTGTATCAGTAGTATTTACACCAGGAATAACAAAATCTTTATCAATAGTGAATGAGTAGTTAACTAGGTTAATATCACTCATACTATCTTTATTGACTGGTTTGTATAATGCTTTTTCACCTTTATTAAATTCTTCTTTCCAATTAGAAAAATCTTGAACTTGTGTTAAATCAGCAGAAGTTCCAATTGCATGCATTGAAGATACACGTTTGTGTGAAATCCCCGTGATACCGCCTTGATGCAAATCATCACGAGTAGTTGCAACACCATTAGGAGCAGTTGCTGTAGCATATGAAACAGCATTTGCACCAAATAAGTAAGCGGTGGTTTTACCATCTTTTGTTAAAGGAATTTTATCGTCTTTAACGATTGATAGACCATTATAAGTAGCAATTGGTTCTACTGCTTGATTAGGTTGGATAAAGTCAATTAGATTTTGAGCAACCATATAATTATAAGCACCAGAGTTGACTGCCATTTGAGTAGGATTATTTTGGTTCTTATCGCCTAAATGTGCCATAGCTTTAACAAAATTAGTTGCAGAAAAGTCTTTTTCATTGCCGATACCGAATGATTTAGCTGTTTTAATATCGTCGTTTAAATATAAAACATTCATTAATTGAATAAGTTTTCTAGCATCAACAGCACTCCAATATGCAGCAAATTGTGATGTGATTTGATCTAATGTTCTAGCACCAGTCATATAATCATCAAAATCAGAATTACCAAAGGCTTGTGCTTCAGTAGTCTTAATATCATTTTCGGTGTATGAATCTAATGAATTAACAGTTAAATCAGTTTTGTTATCCCAATTTTGTGGTTCTAAACTTGTGTCTAAAGCCATAGTATGTGGAATAGTAATTACATATCCTTGACCTGATTGCATTAGAAGGTTTGATAGGCTTTCATTTTGAGTAATAATTCCTGATTTAAAGAAATTATTTTGTTGTTTTACTGCGTCATATACCCAATTTAACCAAACTTTAGGATTAAAGTTTTTAGATAAATCTGTTACATTTCCATTAATTAGTGGACTTGCCATTTATTATTTTCCTTCTTTCTTTAGTTGTTCAAACTTTTCATATTGTTCTGGATATTCATTTGCAAATTTCATTTTTTCACCCAATGTTTTCTTTTTATAATCATCAAATGAAACGTCTGAATCACTTTCACCTGTTCCACCTTTGCCATTTTGTGGGTTATTACCACCTTTTAGTTTGGTGTTGGTGGCATCTTGCACAGACGTATTCCATTTTTCGATGAAGTTATTTACTTTTTCATTGCACTTGTCTTCATCTTCGTCATATAGAAGGTCAGCAAAATCAGTGTCTAATCCTTTATCTGATAATTGGCCTTTGATGTTGCTAACAGATTCACGGCGATTTAGTTCAGCTTCACGATCTTCATTTTGTCTTTTAGCTTCATCAAGAGCATCTTGTTTGTCCTTTAAATCAGCTTTAGCCTTTTCTTCGGCAGACATTTGAGCACGTGATTCACCTTTTTTCATGGCTTCAGCTCGTCTGTCAGCTTCACCATCTTTATATGACTTATATTCATCGTCTAAAGTGTCATACTTGTTTTGCAATGAATCTAAATCTTTTTTGCCTTCTTTTTTGCCTTCTTCTTTGGCATCAGAAATCTTTTTGTTTAAATCTTCTTCTGAGATTTCCATTACTACACCTCTTTAAAAATATTTAGTTGTTCTTTAACGCCTGCATACTATAAAAAGGCATAAAAAATAGACCAGTAAAATTACTGATCTATAAATCTAAAATATTTCCATCTTTGTCACTAGGTTCTAGTAGGCACCTGCAATTATAATGGCTATCTTCTTGTGGCGTTGGTGCATCTTCTACGGTATATATGTTTCCGTTCATAGGCTCACATATATCGCATACCTTATCGTCATCTTGAGTTACCCACTGAAGATAAACTATCGATTGATTGTCTGAGTATGCAGCAGAGGAAGCCTCATTATTAGCATCAATATTACTTGACCTTAACAATTGCTTGTTAAAAGAAATTCCAGCATTAGCAGAACTATCTAAATTGTTAGATGTGTTTGTATCATCACTATTTTTATTTAGCTGGTTTAATGAAGATCTATCTAGGCCTTTAGTGATTGATTTATGAACTTGCTGTTTAGCTCGAATTGTTGATAAATCATTGTTAGCCCATATTTTGTTAATAAAATCCTTTGCTTTTTTAATACTGCTAGGAACATCCATACTAGAAATCTTGCTGTTAGGATTACGATAGTTATATTCATCAACATACTGATTTATAAGTTGCTTTTGCCCATATTGTTGAGCTTTTGCACTAGCAGTTGCAATTCCAATACTAATGATCGCACCAATTAAGTTAGATTTATTAGTACCAGCCAATGCTTTAGCGGCAAATATACGTTGCTTTAAATCGTCATTGTCTGGTGTATCTAGCATAAATTGGTTAATTGCACGCTTAAATTGCTGCATATCCCAACTATTTACACTGGAAGATACTTGATTGAGTGATAATCTATTTTCAGTTGCGTATTGCTGATAGAATGCTTGAATATTACTCTTAATAATCAGCAACGCTTGCTGATAAAAGGCATCTAATTTATCACTATCGGCATTATCTTGATTAACTAAGTCAGATATATGCTTTTGAGCTTGTTTTAGATTATTCTTCATCATTATTATCCTCATCATCAGATGAATCATCACCATTATCATTTTGACTATTTGGTTGTTTAGCTTGGTTAGCTAATTTCATCATCTTTTGTTGCTGAGTAATAATACGATTATCACCTTCATCAGCTTCATCTTTAACACGACTATTTTCTTCATCAGGACTAACACCAGTAATTTCAGCAAACGCTTCACGAATAGTTTGTTTCGAGATATCACCTGATTGGATCATCGCTTGAATCTTTTGAATGGTATCTTGAATGTTATTAGGAAGATTAGCGGTAAATGCCACGGTAACATTGCTATAATCATTTGTATTATTAGCTTGTTTTAGTTGATTAGTAGTTGCCCAGTAGTCAACTATCAAACGCATACGGCGCATAATACCTTTTTTGAAATGTGCGCCAAAACCAGTGAATGAAGTTAATGAGCCTAGCAATTTATATGCCATTGCGGCACCAGTTTGTTGTCCTGAGAAATTCTCATCAGTTAAATCTGGAGTAAGTGTAAATTTATTAATATCACTCAATTGTTGATCGTTATAAATCTTCCACTCATTAGCATCTAATGACTTAGTAAGATATTTAACATCAGGATTTGCGGTAGTAGAACCGCCACCATTACCAGCATCTACTTGACTAGGCTTTAAATGAATAGCATTAGAATTAGTATTAATGTTATTTCTAACCATAATTGGCTGATTTTCATTGCCCTTATCATCATGAGATTTGGTAGTACGTTTTCTATCACTATCCCAATATAAATAATGGCCATAGCCATCTTTAATTTGCACAAATGGATCAGGCATATCTAATTCACCAGTAAATACCATTGTAGAATTACTGAAATCTTCTTGACTATTAGCCATTTCAGATAATGATTTGTCATAACTATCAATGTAGTCTTTGACTGGTTCCCATAAGCCCATACGTTCATCGTTCATTTCAAATTCGGTGATAGGCACTTCTGAGAACTTATTATCTTCAATGTCAATTAAATTTAAGTCGCTTGATGGATCACTACCACCATCAAAATAATAAATCTTATCAGCGGTATATACTTCGATGTTGTATGACTGCTCACCTACATAATCGACTAAATAATACCTAATTGCACATAATTCTTTAGGTTCTACATCCGTGTTGTACATAATAAAACATGTATTTGGATTAATTGGCACCATTTTCAAATCATTAGTGCCTTGAGCAGGATAATATAGCTCAAATGCACGACCAGTATTCATGAGTTCCTTGCCTAAATTCATTTCATGTGAAGGCTCGTCACTACGATGGTTAAAATCTTCAATTAAATTGATTAAATCTTCACCATTATCAGAATCATTATCTTTATTGGAATAACCAAATTTAAGTGGTTTACCTAGCATTAATCCATTGTTAAAGTCAGTAATATATTTAGCTTGAGCTGAAGCAATACGATTATCAGCACGCTTAAGCTTGTCTGATTTCCAGTAATGAATATCATTGTCTGCTTGATAATAGCGTTGCAATGTAATAATTCTGGGCAACTGATTAACCATATGGTCTTGAATATAATGTGACACAAAGTCTTTAAAATCTTGCGTAACTGAATTGTTAGTATTACCAGAAATAACAGCGTTAAACCCTTTTTCTGGTATGTTGTATGGTTGATTGCTTTGAAATGAACTATAGCGTTGACCATTTAGCATATTTACACTATTAGGTTGTGTAGGCAATGATCTATTATGAGCATTCAAATCATTTGTTGCAGGCATTTAATTCACTCCTTTCTAAATTAATCCAGCTTGTTGAGCCATTTGTATTTGTGAATCCACTTTTGGACCACTATTATTCATTCTTTCAATATGCTTAGGTGTAGCAATGCTATAACGCCATGCATCCATACAGTCATCGTTACCATCAGCCTTTAGTGGCTTACCTGTATTTTCGTCCCAAACATATTGATATAATTCCTTTTCAAAATAAACAACGCCTTCTTTAACCACATAGAATTTATGTTCACTCATGACTTCATCACACGCAGCAACTCCATCTAACACATGCTTATAGGCGTTTTGTGCGTTAATTCCATGTTGTTTGAAGTAAGTAATATCACCAGGGTTCGCATAATCACAATAGAATGGAATTTCAAAACCATATTTCTGCTGTAACTTACGAGCTTCATCATATAACTGGTAAATTTGTTTATGCTTAGTTGAAACTTCTTCTACCATATATTTATTGCCATTTTCATCAGTTGCAGTTACGACCATTTCATTTTTATGTTCCCAACCCCAATCGACACCCACACAGTAAGTAACTTGTTGATTTTTAGTCATTTCTTTGAATTTATCTCGACTAATAATCATAGAATTGGCATCAAACTGGTCATAAACAATACCTTCAGCCGAAGTCCAATTGCCTAAGAAGTTACGTTCGTACCAAAAGCCAGTACGTTCTTTTTGCATACGATAAAAGCTATCCGACACGTTTTCACGATTATCAGATAGCTTAAAATGAAATGATAAATATTGGTCACTTGGATTATCTATAAAGTCAGTCTTTAACCAATGTGTTGGAACATCTGGGTTGGTATCACATATGATTTTTGCACCTTCAACAGAGCAACGATCGATAATTTCACGGAATACTTCTTCATTAGCTAATGACGCTTCATTAATATAAGCACCAAATGAAGTCATACCACGTATACGCTTTAATCCAGCAATTGAACCTGTATAGGCTTGCTTAATAATTACAGGAGGCAAACCAGGAAACTTAATAGTAAAGTTATTATGTTTATCGAATGCAAACTCTAGTCCGAAAGTATTATATAGCTCTGATATGACATTACTGTAAATAGCATTGGAATCAGTACCAGCTAAAATAAATTGCGGTTTTAAAACGCCCATATGTTTAGCAACTTTTGCAGCATGTAAAACATTTGATATGAATAAAAAGTTATCTAAGAAAGTCTTGCCACTACGCTTGCCACCATAGTTAATCAATATTTTCCATGCTCGATTAGCTTTAGCTTGTTTCCATACATATGTTTGCATTTTGGTAAATATATTACGCAGTGCCATGATTTGCCTCCTTTCTTAGTAACTTTATGTATAAAAAAGAACCGCTTAAGTTAAGTAGCTCTAATTCGTTTCTTTAAATCCTTTTACAATTCCTTGAACAAAGTAAATAAATAGCATAAAAATACTTTTAGCTAAATAAAGAACTCCGCCTATTGCACCTAATGTCGTCAGCATATTATTTCACTCCTAATTTTTTGTACTAAAAAAGACACTCATCAGAGTGCCTCAGTTTACCAAAAGATTTTACTATTTTATATTGAACATAAATTCCTTTGCGTTTCATAATCTTTTTTCTAATACGTTTTTTATGTTTGCCAACATTAAAATAGCTTTTACATACAAGCATAGAATACGCTAATGCATCTTCCCAGTACATAATAATTTCCTCCAATAAAAAAAGATGCCATTTGGCATCTTAAATATTACATTTAAATTACAATTTATAAAAGCCCTGTGATTTAAGATAATCACAAGGCTTATTTTTATGCTTTATGGTTGCTGTAAGTGTTGATATAATAACGTTTGTAGCGTGTTCATTTATTCTACTTTACATAACATATGTTAAGCGAAGTTGTACAACAAAATGTTGATTTAACAACCCGCAGTCAATGTTTTAATTTGTCAAATACAACTTTCACAAACATCTTTGTGAATTGCAGGCTTGTGAAGTGATTTCACAAAGTCGATTTACGATAAAAATTACATAATTTGTAAATTTATTTAGTAAGTATGTTTCAAAATTATATAGTTTAAAAAGTAATATGAACAAACACATTATAACACCTACTAACTATCGTCTTCTAGTTTATCCATTAACTTACCTAATTGGCTCATTTGAGCATCGTCATTATCATCAAGTGATTTTGCCTTTAATTCAGATAAGCGACTGTCAAACTGCAATTTCTTTAATTTAGCTTGTTCGGTTGGGACTAATGAAAGCAAACTAATTATTCGATCCAATGCATTATATGCAGAATCTGAATTAGCTTTATTAAGTCCGTTGTAAAAAATTGAGGCAACAGATTGTTCGAAAATATTATCCAGTTCTTTTAAAACATTATCCATTGTCCAGCTATTACGTTCTAATGAGTTTTGCTGTATCTTATTAATTCTTAGTCTAATTTCTGGTTTCTTCTCTAAAATAGACGATTGAACCATTGCACTTGCTTCAGTAGTTATAAATCCTTTTCTAGCAATCAAATATGCCTTATATCTTGGAATTCTCTGAGTAGCACGTAAATAACAATAATATTCATTTTCTGGACTTAATTCTTCTGTATCATCATCTGTAACAGGTGTTACATTTTTATCTGTATCTGTTACATTTTTTGTACGCTTTTTTGTAACATGTGTTACATCTCTTTTAGCTTTTTTAGTATTGAGCGGAGCTTCAATTTGTTTCCACTTATGACGTCTAGCATGTACTCTTACTGTTCCATACTTGCATTTATACTTCTTAGCTATTTCTCTGTAACACATTCCTTTTTCATAATCTGTTTTTGCTCTACTCCAATCCATCTTACATATTCACACCTCACTTTTACGCCTATATATAATAGGTAGACTTTTTATACACATAGCAGGAAATGATCCTACTTGAATACCATAATGTGTTTATTTGTTAGCTTTATATAATTCATTAGCTAAACTATATCCTTCTAGCTTCCAAATTTCATTTTTAATATGTTCTAAACATACTTTCTTACCAATGCTTTCATCGTAGTTATCTTCACTCACTGAACCAGTGCTTTCTACTAATGTGAAACCGTTAGGCAACTTACAATAGCATACGGTGCATTTACCGAACTTAGTTTCAAATTGAATTGTTGATTTTTCTAATATTAAATTGATATCTTCTTCTGTTAATTTGTTTTTCATGTTGTTTCCTCCACAATATAATTAAAGCACTTCAGGCTATTTTATTTATTTTTGCTACATGACCTATTCTGGTTTGTTACTTATACATCATGCTTAAATCATTATCTCTTAATACTTGATACAATACATTGCCAAATGCCACAATTAATTGCTCATTGTTGTTTAGATCATCATAACCAGTATTCCATAGAATAATGTGTGTTATCTCATGTACTAATGTTTGCAACTTGTTTTGATCATCTTGATTAGATTCCAATTTAATTGCACTATTGGCATAATCACTATAACCTAGTACTTTATCATTGCCATTAAACAAATCTTTAACAACGGATACTTTAAAATCCATACCCATAACGTTTATATGTCTATTATCTAAATTAATTGTGGTCATTCCTTTCTAAAACTATAATTATATGTGGGAGGTGATAAGCATGCCTGAACACAGAAACTATCCTGCTAACCCACATAAGCCAGGTCCTAAAACTGTAACTGTTCGTCCATCTAAAAAGCAACCTGGCTACAAACGTACTACTAGACGTAAATAATAATTAGCCCTGTTTTTAGGGCTTTTTATTTTACTTTGTTAAAGTAACTAATTATTAGATTTCATAATTAATTCTTTTTAACAGCTTTCTTATCGATTTTAACTTGGTAATCATTTAATATTTCTTTAACAATTTCTTTAGCTACTTCTGGTTTAACTTGAGCATCTAAATAGTCATGAATTCCGCTCTTTAATTTAGCGTTACGCTTTTGGGCTTCATGTTTTAACTTATTAATTTTCTTTTCAAAATCTGTTTCTTCTGGAATTTTGTTTTCTTTGCTACGTTTAACTGCCATATCACGATCAATCCTTCCAATAATTTTGTTTTCTTGATTATTCTTAATTCTTAATGCATCTAACATTTTATTTTTCCTTAATTTATTTATGTAACTAAAAAAGCAGCTACCGTAGTAACTGCTTAAGCAAATTGTTGTGAAATACAAACGAGACTCTGAATTTAAACTCTCTATTTGTATTTTGCCATCTCTGACAACTGGGACAGACAGACTCGAACTGTCGACAACCTGATTAACAGTCAGGCGCTCTACCAACTGAGCTATGTCCCAATAATGTGGCTATCAACCACACGAGAACACCACCTAAAATTAGATTGTTATTTTTTGAGATATCCTAGGCTGTTCTCCAGAAAAATAAAACGAAAATAAAAAGTTAATTTATTTTACCCCAAAGGGCAATTGAGATAACTGGAATCGAACCAGTGTTACTGCGTGTTATCAGCAGTTCTGCCACTGAACTATATCTCTAAATCTGCTGGGAAACTTTGCTGAAACCCATATGTGCAACTGGGGGAGTCGAACCACCCAACTTAAGTGCTACCGAGTTGCACGCCATAATTTTATTATAAAGAAAGGAGGCATTCTACGAATGCAAAAAATGGTAAGAAATCTTAGCTTTGAACTTGAAATCCAATATTAAAGTGCGAAATAACCATATATATAATTATTTCACTATACCTATTATACCGCTTGACACGGTCCTTGTCCGGTCATTAAGCGGTCAATTTGCGGTCAATGTACGGACAAATTTCTAAAAAGTTTTTAATAGCATCTTTTTTATGCCTTCTAACTGTCTTTTCTGATACTCCTATGAAATTTGCTACATCTAAATTTGTTTTATGTTCAATATAGATCATTTGAATAATAATAGAATATTCTTCAGTATCAAGTAGCTTAATAGCAGCATCAACCTTTTCACAATATTTGGTTGAATCAATATGATTATTTAATTTATCTTCGCTAACATTGCCAGAACTAGAAACCACTTTTTCTTGACTATAATCAATGCCACTTAGCAACTGATTTTTAACTTTAGTTCTATTGCATTTATCGTATTTTTCAAAAACTTCATCAATTGTTTTCATACCTATCGCTCCTTAACAATAAACAATTCATTCATTAAATCAGAGAATTTATTAATTCCATCTAAAATTCTATCTGAATCAGTGGCATCAACCATCATAACCAAGTCATCATCAAACAGTTGAACATCATATTTTTTCAGCATATTCTTGTTTAGGTTGTTAACTTTTAACCCCATATTATCTCTCTCATCCATATACCAACCATCATCGTCAATAATAATCGCTGGTGCATATGGAATATCTAATATATAAAACTGAATATTGTCGTTAATAGAATTTAACTTATTACTAATAATCTGTAATCCTGGGTAGTCAATAGGATTAATTTTAAATTTTGGAAAATGATTTTTAATGATAAATTTCATTTGTTTAATACTTATTCCATTATTCATTTTCAACCGCTCCTTTATCTGATAAATTTAATTCTTCAATCAACTCTCTAGTTAATTTAACTGGTTTAATCTGATACTTCCTAGCAAACGACTTAACACCAATTTTATGCCGCTCTGTATGATGTGTTCGGCAAACACTCCATGCATAATAGCCAACTTGATTTGTATGGCGCCTATTACGTCCACTACCAATCGTATCAACGTGATCAATATCAGCGTTTGGCTTACCACATACATAACATAATCTATGTTTGAGTAGTCTCACTCTCAATGGATATGACTGTTGAATCTCATCGAAAACAATCGTAGTAAACGGAATTTCTTCTTTCAGACAGTAAGCAATCAGAAAGTCAATAAATACTTTTGCCATGTTAATTCCACAATTACTGAGTGAGAACCACTTAGGATGTCTCCTAGTACATATAAATCTAACCTTCATCCGTTCTTCAACTTCAAGTAGAGAGTAACCAGTATAATCACTAATATCATTCATCATAGCAAAAGCTTTTTTACGTTGATCAACCGTTATGGTTCTACCATCATCCACGTTCATTTCCACTTCGTTGCCAATATTTTCTTTTATAAATCGTATCAGCTCGTCAGTTAATTTCTTAGGCTTGAATTGAATAATTCCGTTTGTAAACCCTAATATATGACCGTTAATTTCCATTTAATCATCTACTTTAATAATTGCCTTTCCATTGCTCGTAAAATGCTTCTTGCATCTTATTTATGCTAAGAAGCTGAATTGCTTGTTCAAAAGTAAATTCATTCATCAGAAGCCAGTTAATATAACTAGCATCCGCTTGAGCTTTTAATTTGGCATCTTCTATTTCTTTATTGGATTGTTTCTTATTCATTTAATGACCACCCTTCCACTTTCAATATGATTAATTTCTTTATGTTTAATATTCCAACTACCAACATCAAATTCTTTCATAACCATATCTGTTCTAGGCATGATGTTTACGTTTGAGAACTTTAGTGGCTCGTCCATATCATTTTGAATGAAAAATACTTGTTTGCATTCACGACTAAGACTATCGCCATAGAAAATGGTGCCATCCATACCACGAATTGCAAAATTGAAGATTAAAAAAGCGATTGCACTATCACCAAGTTCTTCAACTCGGTAAAAGTACATATGTGGTCTATAATCAAACGGCGTATGTTGCATACGATCATCATTCCATCGCTTAATTAGCATTCCACCAGTACCAGCGCATGCCTCAAAGTAATCATCTGAGTTACCAACTAGATTATGAGTAAGCTTTGATACTGAGTTAGGTGTGAAATCTTGCTTTTTCTTTTTACGATCAGCTTGCACCTGCTCAAAATAATCTTGAAACCAGTCATAGCTAACATCATGATTGACCGCTAAAAATTTCTTGAACAGTTGTTCTCGTCTAGTTTTATCCAACATGATTTTAAGCAACTCATCCGGTGCTTGGTAACTTTCATTAACTCCAATCAATTGGTTAATTGTATCTACATCTAATTTCATTTCTTATCACACCCAAATGCTAAATCACCATTGCTATAAATCGTTAAGCTAAAATCGTTTTCAATTCCAATTTCCAACATACTCAATAGTTTATTTTTTTCGTTATAATAAACTTTCATTCTTACCAGCTTTATCATTTCTAAAGTTCTCTTTAGTTCCGCTTTATTAGATAGAACCACATCATCATTATCATTGAACAAGTTTCTAGCGGTTGCACTATATAGATAAGGTGGCATAAAGTAATGTGTTTTCCCATTTGGTTTCCATGCATAAATCCCTAATGCTCTTGCTAACTCCAATTTAAAATTTTCTAAATCTTCAATATGCCTTTCTTTACTAACCATAACTATTTCTCCTTAAAGTGATTAATTTTCGTATTGACCGTCTCCAAAGCAATCATATAATTGTTGTTTGATATTCATTAGCATCATTAATTCATTGCCTCTTAGCACATACTTAGCTTTTGGAAATGCGAAATCTCCACCAACAAATACTCTAATCACAGTAGGAGTGCTGCTATCAACCTCATGCAAATCATAAACTGTTTCTGGATAATCGTGATTTTCTACAATTTCCCAATCACACATAGTTGGGCTACGTTTAATTCCTTCTGCAATTGCATTTTTTGTTTTTTCACTGTCTGTCATAATTCACTCTCCTCAAAATTCGATCATTCTTTTATCCGATGTCGCTTCAGTAAATTTGATAATGTGGCCTTTAACATTCTTTTCCATGCGGCTAATCAGCTTTGGATTGTACATTTGAGATAATTCTTTGGAATTTAAGTTAGTAGTTATGATCGTTCTAGTACGTGCATTAAATATTCCAAATAATACTCTTTGCACAAAGTCGCTAGCTTCGTTACTATCACGCTTCATGCTAGCTTCACTGCCTAAGTCATCCATAACTAGCAGGTCAACTTTACTCAATAGTCTAACCATAGTGGCTTCATCAAACTTAGATTCGCTGTAATTAAAACTTTCTTTAATTTTTCTAAATAATTCATCAATTGATACAAACAAACATGAAGCTGGCTTTTTAGAATGATTATTGACTGCTTTTAACATACTCAAAGCTAAATGTGATTTACCACGACCAGGTTGACCAGTAAGCAATGTATTGAACTGCTCATTAGTAGTCATATATTTATAAGCAAGCTGTTTTGATAAATGCAAAGCTTGTTTTGTTTCTTCAGAATCAGTCTCAAAATTATCAAATGAGGCATTTTTTAAACTATCATCTGTAATGATGCTATCTTTTGCTAAAACGTCAGTAGTACGTCTTTTTTGAATACTCACAACAGAATTATCAATCATTTCATGTTCTCTTTGATGTAATGCTTCTTTTTGGCATTTAGTACATACTAAATGTGGTTTAGGCTTATCAAACTCGACCAGATGACAACCATGTTTAGAACATACTTGATCACTTGTTTTTTGATGCTCGCGTAAAAACGATTTAAAACCATTAGAAGTCCAGGTCATTGTAACTTCCACCTCCAATTTCTTTTTTAGGCTGTTCATTTAAATAACCATCAATCTTAGATGCTTGGAATAACGTTGCTGGTCGTAAAAATTTATTCATTTTAGAGTCATTAATCCATTGTGAACACTTAACATCAACTACATGTTTTAAATCATCAACTGAGTAATCTTTTAATCTAGGTTCAATCATTCTGTAATTGCTAGAAGTATTTCTATAATGCTTACCAGTTCGTTCATTTAAGTAAGCAATCACTTCTTTTGCAGCTGAGTGGTCGTGTTCGGTTTTAGAACTCGACTTATGGTTCTTGTTAGTCTCTGATGTAGTCTCTGTGTAGTCTATGGTATTGGTTGGTTCATCTTGACCCAATCCGTTGGTGCAATTTGAACCACTCGTTGGGTCATTTTGAACCAATCGTTGGTTCACACTTTTTTGAAGTTCTGGATAATTGATTGTGTACCAGTTTGTCTTGTCAAAACCAGCTTTGTTGTACTTAACGATTAAGATTAATTTCTTATTTTCTAAGTGAGTTATTAGTCTTTTAATTGTACTTACCGACCAAAAAGGAAATTGATCGTGCCATGTGTTATACGTGTTATATATCCACTTTTTGCCATCTATTAAATGATTAGATTTGATTAACCAATAATTTAACTGTTGTAAAAATATCGATTCATTCAATCCCACTATTCTAGCTAATTCAGGTCTAATAACTAATGGACGCTCATTAAATAAATAGTTAAATTCATTATTCATAATTATTCGTGCCTCCTAGTAATCGTAACCAAGTTGACTTTTAACTTGCGATTCAACTATTCTAAAAGGCTCTTGATTATCTAAGTGTTTCAATGAATTCAAAAGACTAGTTATATTTCTTTCACTTAATTCATTAGTAAACAATTTGTCGTTATTACTTTTAGGAGTATCTACAACAAATGTATCTGCACCATGACCATAAAAATAAAATAGTTCTTCTTTTCTTTGAAAATGATATCCAACAACAATTTTAAATTTTTTAGGAGCAATTTTATTATCTAAAACTTGGTCTGCCATATGTTTAATGGCTTTGATGATTTTATCTTTATTCCATTTATAGTTTGATAAAGTGGATATGCCATTTTCCCAATCATTAAAGTGAGCAGTATCAAAACCAATTTCTTGTAGTTGCTCATCTTCGTTGAATTTATTCCAGGTAATGCCACCTGGCGCTTCGATAGGCATTGCTTCAGAAATAGTATCTATAACGTTGTAATATCCATACTTTTGCATAAAGTCACTATCTAGTGGCAACAAAATATAACCACAATAATGGCTCATATCTTCTGAAATTTTTGGGTTATTCATATCAATCCATTTAATACGGCATTTAATCTTTCTGTACATAAAATCTTCAATACTGGTTTTCATGTTTATTACTCCTTAAAAGGGGAAATCATTATCATTGTTCCCACCATTATTTTGATTACTGTTCCTAGGTTCTAGTAATGCAAAGTTTTCAACGACTACTTCAGTAACGTAAATACGTTGTCCTTCTTTGTTTTCGTAATTTCTAGTTTGAATTCGACCATCAATGCCAATTAGCGAACCCTTATGAGTAAAATTGGCTAGATTTTCAGCGGCTTTGCGCCAAACAACACAATTAACAAAATCAGCTTCACGTTGACCATCTCGATTAGTAAATGCACGGTTTACAGCAAGTGTAAAGCTACCTACTGCATTACCTGATTGTGTGTAGCGTAAGTCGATATCATTAGTTAGTCTGCCTGTTAAAGTTGTACGATTGATCATTAGTTAGAACCTACCTTTTCACCTAATTTATCTCTCAAAACATTTAAGTCATTATTCAATTTGTTATTCAGAACATGCAATTTAGAGTCGCTAAGTTTTCCTGAATCTTCCTTAATTCCTAATTGAGCCATTGCTTGGCTTACTATGTCTTTCCAATCATTCATACCTGTTACTTTTTGATAATCTACAATGAATTGTTTAAACTTCTTTTGTTGTTCAGATTCATTATCTTTGTTTTTTTGGCTAGATTGTTTACTACTGTTTGATTTCTTGTAGTTAGAATTATTGCCACTATTGTTAGACTTTTTATAGTTATTGCTATATCCATATTGACTAGCAGTATTGCCATCATCGTCAGCTTCACCAGTAACACCCAAATTGGTAGACAAAGCATAACGTCTAGCATATGTGTTAGCTGAACCAATTCCTTGAGCATTTGCTTTTTCAATAGGAATATTGATAGGGCTAAAGGTAATAATTCCTTTTTCATGAAAAAGAATCGTTTGAACTGATAAAATTCTGGGATTGTCATTTTCCACGAAGTCTTGAACGAATGATAACCCAGTATCTTGCATACCTTCTGTAACTGCATTGATTACACTTTCAAGCCCAGCATACTTAGATTTAGTAAATGGATTGTCTTGGTCTTTCTTAGGACTCTTAACTTGGCTTTGGAACTTAGCAAACGCCTTTAATACTTCTACTTTGTCTTTTGGATCATTAGTTTCAATTTTCATAATTACTTATCTCCTTTAGCTAAAACTTCAATTCCGTTGTTTTCTATGAATCTATCTAATTGTTCCATTTGTTTTTCAGTACCTTTAACAGTTAAATCACGTGTAATGATTGATTGAACTTCACCTGTATTGGTATCAACTTGCTTATCGCCAATTTCTTTTTTAGATGCTTTATTGGCTTCTTGTTGAGCTTTTCGATTGGACAAGTCTGCTTGCATATGTTGAATAACTTCATTAGCACTAGAACCATTTTTTACCTGGTAAACATAACCTTCAGCTTCAACACCTAATGTTTCAGCAAATGTTTTAACCATTTGAATATCTTGAGTAATACGTTTTTGGTCAGCTTCTTCAAGCTCAATGGCATTATTAGCTGCTTCTTGCCATTGTTTTTTAGATGTAGATTTATTTAACCATCTTGGATCAATTTGAATATTTGCTGATGAAATGCCTTTGTTAGTACATACTTCATCAATAAATTCTTTAATTTGTTGTTCTTTTTTATCCTTAGCTTGTTGGTCGAACTTGTCAGTTTGTTCCTTAATATTGGAACTTACATCATCAATAGGTGCTTCAATTCCTTTGATTAGGATTTCAAATTCCTTTAGTGGTTGATTGTAGGCACGTTTGATTTCCTTACGCTTATCTTCCAATGCCTTTTTCAACTTGTTTAAATCAGTACGAACCTTTTTATCATTTGAGTATGATTCTTCGGTGACTACTAATTCTTTATATTTATTAGCGTAATCAGTAACCAACTTTTTAAGTTCGTCAACGTTGCTAAGGTTGATTGTTCCTGGTTGAAATTCGACTGCTACATCTTGTGTTAATACTTCATTTGCCATTATTTGTTTCCCCTTTTACGAATGATTAGTTTTAATTTTCTAGTTAGGATAATTTTGTGGATCATTAATTGATGCTTATTCAGAGCTTTTATCTGGACATTATCCATTATTTGCCCCACTTTCTGGCTTGAATTAATCGTCCATTCTCGCTACAATTGAACTTAATTAAATTATTTTTCAGATATTTTGAGCGGTCGTTGATATTTGTGGTATCAACGGCTTTTTCTTTTGCTTTGAATAATCTATGAATAAAATTGAACATTAGGCTCGCTTCCCTTCCTTATATAATTTAGCAATTGTTAAATCTGCTGCTTCTAGTTGGTACTTTAGAAATTCATTGTTTTGGTACAAATTTTTGCTGTAATCAAGCAATTCTAAGTGTTGCTTAGCTTGCTTTTCAATTAATCCTAAAGCTAAGTCTAATTTAGCTTGTGTTTCATGTTGTTTAGATCTTGCTTCCTGTAAATCATCAGACAAATCCTTAAGTGGACGTCTGATATTTAACTCGTATGTTGTTGGCATGGTTAAAATCTCCTTTTTAATGTTGAAATAATGAAAATGTTATAATTGGTTTATCTCCTTGAGTAAGGAGGTGATACTAATGAGTGAAGATAGTATGGAAAACTTGAGCAAAGATATGCATGGTCTAACTGATTCACTAAAGGAAATGAACGGTCATACTGAAATCAACATGTATGAAGTTCTAACGGATAATTTCTTAAGTCATTACACTGACTATGCGAATATCGATGATTTTCTAAATGCTACTGGAATTACTGATGAAGATGTTCAAAACTATAATGATTCACCAGAACATTTAGACAAAATTGCTCAAGATTACGCTAAGTTCGAATCATTTGGTCAATTCTTACTTCAAGCTGCTACTGAGAAGAAATTTATTGATCACGGTTTCGACTTGAGTTAAATCTAATTTTGATGTTATTAATCTTGTTTATGGTTTGATTAATTTCACTTGTTAGATTATTTAATTGCTCTGATTGGCTTTTTAGCTGGTCAGAGTATTTTTTCAGTTCCTTCAATCCATCTTCAGTAACGTTTAAACTAATTTCTGCTTTTCTTAATTCCATTACATATCCTCCTAATCTAATTTGCTTACTGGCATGTTATTCATGGCTAAGAATGTCCATACAAGTGGATTTTCAATATCAATAGTATCTTCACCACTAAATGCCAATCTTTGAACTACATATTGCTTTGTATCATCAACTGATTTAAAATTCATGTTTCCCATGTCAGCGATTAATTCTAAAATAGTAGTTTCGTTGTTAAGAACGCCTAGTTTTAAATCTTCGGTACTCATACCGTGCAGACATTTTTGATTAAGTTGTTCACGGCGTTTGTTTTCATACTTGATTAATGAATCATCTAAATTAGTCATCATATTCACCTCCTAAATTTAACTGAATGCTTTTAACTACTTGCTTAGTAGCAGTTGATGGAACCCAGCTAGTAACATAGTCAATCACATCGTTGTATTGACCAGCTCGTAGTTGCGAACGTGTTTTAATGTTAGATACTTGCTTGATGCCATTACTGATATCCTTATATAGTTCCTTAATTTGTTTCCTGTTGTAATGAACTAGTACGTTATTAGCGTATGAGTATACTTGCTTGCTAACTAAACTATTAAGGTAACTATATTCACCAGGATTAATTGTTTGGTTGCTTTCTAGCTTTGAAACACGACCATCTAGTTCCCCTACCGCTTGAGTGGCTAGACTTAAACGTTCAGTGGCGCTCATTGGTTTAGGCTTTTCTTTTTCTACTTGGTAACCACCAGTACGTTGAATACTTGGTAATACTTCATCGGTTACCCAATCTTGAAATTGTTCTGCTTGTGGTAAATTGCTACGCATGATTAACGAATAAACTCCTGAAATATCAATCAACGTTTTAGCTGAATGATCGTATCCATTCCATAGCATTTTCGCTAGCCCTAAATCAGGGCAAGCCGATTGTGACAATGTTTTACGATGGTTTTCTTTAATTAAAGTAGTTACAGCGTTGTTTGGCTTCTTATATTGAAGCAATTTTGCAACTTGCTTACCCCAGAACCAAACCTTATTGTTAATCTCAATGGTGAAGATATCTTCACCTCTAAAGTTAAAATTATTAATTGGTGTTAAATCATTTCTTTTTAAAACCATAGTATTTCCTCTTTTCTATATTTAATATTGTTGATAATGTAGTGCCTCACGTCTTCGCTATCTCGTCTTGTCGCTGAATGCAACATGTAATTGGTAGCTGGTGAGTAAACTACGGTATATGCGGTTGTCAAAGTACAACATGTAACTGTTAAGCAACTATACGTTTACTATCAGTTACAATTTTGCTGAAAAAATATTCAACTGGCTTTTTAGTAACATTTGCAATATTAGCTAATTCTGTACTACCGAATGATCTCTTACCACGTTCTTTTAAACTGTAAGAGTTACGATTGATTCCAATTTTATTAGCCATTTCAGCTTGAGTTAGTCCTAATTCGTTTCTAGCACCAACTACTTTATGAAAATCAAATTTGTAGATTGTCATGTTTTCATTTCCTTTCTGTTATTTGAATTGTTGTTGTTAACCAATCAACACTTATAACTATAAAACCTTTGTAACTATTTGTCAACAAAATAGTTACATTTATTTACATTTTTATTTAAGATAGGTCTTTTTGCATACAAAAGTAATCACGCAGTTTACAAATGGTTACATTAGTAGTAATATAAAAAATGTTGTTAGGAGGTGGTAAAAATGCACACTAGCAAACAAATAATGGATATCGTTGATGATTATAGATCAAAGAAGCGTATGTCTATGGAAGAACTTGGTAAGTTAACTCATACATCAAGAGCTTCTATTTCAAGATACAAGAATGGTAGTAGACAATTCCCAGTTAACAAAGCTCACTTATTCGCACAGGCTTTAGGGATTACTACTTCTACATTATTGGGAATGAATGAAATAGAAAGCCCAAACATGGAAAGTGTGATTAACAGCTTGAATGAAGAAAATAGAACAGCATTATATGAATATGCTAAATTCTTACTTCAAAATCAAGAAGATTTCAAATAATTTTCAAGAGCAGTTGCCGCTGCTCTTTTTTGTTGCCTAAATTCAGTTGTCAAAGAACAATTTATAGTACATATAAGCAAATGTTTACTTATCAATAAATGTTTTAAATAACGTTATGTATATACCTTATAATCAAATAATTAAAAAATCTACAAAAATCAAAAACTAACCATTTTACTTTAGTTTTATATAAACTAGAATGTATATTATAAAGTGAAATGTATAAAATTATAAAGCAAACTGGCTATATAGGGAGTGCTATTTTGGAAGAAAAAGAAAGAATGGTAGATTTAATCGAATTAAGAAAAGAAAAAGGCCTCACTCAAAAGAATGTGGCCGATGCATTAGGCGTATCAACTACCACAATTAATGCATGGGAACATAGGCGCGGCAACATATCTAAGACACATATTAGAGCGTATGCTAAATTTATGAATATTAATCCAATGGAAATCATTGATTCAGAACGTGATTTCCCACATTATGATGACAAAAAATATAGTTACGATGATAAGCCTAATATTAAATCGATATTATCATTGTGCTTCGAGTTAGTTCCTGATCGAGTTGTTAAGGTTTTTAGATATGCAAGAACGCAATTATCTGAACAACTTCACAAAAAAGTTACTTATAATGATTTAATCAAAGATGTTAGACACCATGATTTAGTTATTGATGGAGAAATATATAGTGACCGTGATATAAGATTTTTTCAAAGGAATGAAAGGCAACTTGAAGATTTCTTTGGCTCAATACCTGGAGATTTAACCAAAACTTTAAAAGTTAAAAATAACTCTCTTTTCCCTTTATACAATACTAATCAAAAGATTTTCTTAAAAGATGCTACGCTGCATATTTCTAGTGGAACTTTTGTAGTTGCAAAAAACAAAATTGATAGTGAATATCGAATTTTCCAATATCGTTCGACTGATGGAGATATTTACTTATTTCCACTTGAGAAACGTGATGAAGGCATAGATAGCAGTAAAGCCAAATTCTTATGGGAACGTAATCCAGATTGGGAGCTAGAGTATATAATTATTCTTTCATGAGTTCATATTATAAATATAACTATGGTATTATATAAAGCAAAGGAGACATACATATGAACATAAATAAATTAAATGATTTAATAGACAAATCTGATAATCCTAATAAAATGAAAAAGATAATCAATCAATTAAATGATGCTGGATTTAATGATTCATACATGACTGGACGTGAAATCAAAGCATTACCAGATATCATAGACGATGATGAAACAATCAAATATGCAGTATCTGGATTTTTAGAAGGAGATAATGACTCAGTACTAGTTGTTGTAACTGATAAACGTGTTATTTTTGAAAATAAAAAAATACTATTCGGGTCTAGCAATACTGAAATACCATTAAACATGGTAAACAACGTTTCATACAATTCTGGTATGCTTATGGCTAAGCTAATGGTTACAAGTGGAACTAAGACTTACACAATTTCACAAGTTCCTAAAAAATCAGTTCACGATGTAGCTGAAACAATTAGAACTGAAACTGAAAATGCAAAACATAAAAAGCAAAACAGTGAAAAACCAAAAAATAATAGTAATGACGGAATAAACGATTTAAGAAAATTAAAACAACTTGTTGATGAAAATGTTATTACTCAGGAAGATTTTGAAGCTAAAAAGAAGCAAATTTTAGGTATATAAAAAATAAAACCACCCTACTCCGTATTTAATATATACAGACGAGAAAGGTGGTTATTTTTATGGATTGGGATAAAGAATTAGATCTTGTATTGAATAAAATGAGCAGTGAAGATAAGATAACTTTAATTAAAAACTTTTACGCTATGCAAGACTTGGAAAATGAATGCAAAGAAATTTTAAATCAATATAGATAATAAAAAAGGAGCTATTAAGCTCCTTTTGCTTTGCTTATAACTCAGTATACATTTTAAATCTTCTCTTGTTGCTTTCAGTTTCATTGTCTAAATATTTATCAATAATAAATTGAATTGTTTCATAATCATAATGCAAACTATTAATTTTCTTAATAGCATCTATTTCATCTTTAATATCTGCAGAAACCTTTATATTTTTCTTTTGTTGATTAAAACTGTTCTTAGGTTTTGGGCCTTTATTTTTTAGTTTTTCTTGTTCTTTTTCCTTTGATTCATCAAACGAAGTCCGAGGCTCATAATTTCCTCTTTTTCTATTACTTAGCATTCCACTATTGTTAGCCATTTTTCTTTGCCACCTTATTCATATTCAAAATAATGTATTCTATTTAAAAATTCATCTGTTACTTGGTTATAAACCCCTATGACTTTTTTATCGTAAAAGTCTACTTCACTAATTCCATTAACATCAAATCTTTTAATACGTTCCATTTGTGGAATTACGTTTTCAAAAATGTTGTCTTGTCCAAATTCTTCTTTAGCATTTTTTATTATAAAGTTATCAACTGAACCTTTTTTTCGCATTAAAACTTCAAGTATGCCTAAAACATCAACGTTCAATGAATATTCATCTTTTAAATTAGCTAGTTCGTTTAAATAATCTTCAGCACCAGTTAATGATCTTTCTTGTGTCTGCAATGAAATTAAAACATAGTCTGACATAACAACTGAATTATTTGTTACTTCTGGGTTCATTGGAGGAACATCAATTAAAATGATGTCATAATTTTCTTTTAGCGGTTCAAACAATGGTTCCAGATAATGGTCCACTTCAGAATCAGTTTGAGTATTTCGGTATACAAACTTTGCAAAATCTTTAAAATCAATAAAACTAGGTAGCAAGTCAAGATTATTAACGATGTTTACAGGTAAATTAGATAATGATCCTTCTTGAACGCCAGCCATTAAAGTTTTATCAATAGTAGACACATGTTCAGTATTATTAGATTTTGTCAGCATCAAAGCTTTAGTAGCATTTGATTGTGGATCTAAGTCAGCCACTAAAGTTTTTACTCCTTTTTTAGCTAACATATAACCTATTAAAGTGGCATTTGAGGTTTTACCAACACCACCCTTTTGATTACCAACAGTTATAGTTAAAGCTTTATTTCTTTCTTTTAGTTTACCAATAGTATCTTTAATTTTATCATTCATAGTTCAGGCCTCAATTATTTATCTTTATGATAATAGATATATTTATCTATTTATCTATTTATTAATATATCATTTATCATATTTATCTATTATCATACTATTTATTTGAAATGCTATCAAGCAGCCTTTAGTAACGTGTTATCTATTTATCTATTATCATATTTATCTATTATCATATTTATCTATTTATTAATTGTCATAAAGATAAAAAGATAAAAAGATATACTAATAAAAAGTTGTTGATATTAATTATTTATCGTGCTATTCTATAAGAGTAATAAAAAAGCACCAACCAAAAAGGCCGATGCTTAAAATTGAATATATAAAAAAGCTCCGGCGAAAGTAGAGAGTCGCCGGATACCTAATTCATCTCGTTGGATTAGGTTCATTATACAACGTGAATGTCATTTTGTCCACATGCATAATGGCTGTTTTTAGACCATGTGGAGGACAAACCACATATGGAAGATAGCAATATCAACCAATAGTACTAACCTAGTAGCTAAAGAGTTTGCGACTTGAGAGCTGTTAGCACGTGGAAGATAAAAAAGGGACAGGTTTCGTTTAAGCCGATTCAGAAAATTAAACTAGGTAAGCGATCTAATCTTAATGTGTTCTCTTGCATTGCACACTTACTGAACGTTGGCTACGCAATAGCTGGGTGGAACCATGACAACAAGCGGAGTTTAGCAAACTCATTTTAAACGTTAGGTTGTGGGGCTACATCAATGTGTATGTTTTAACCACTATCAAAATAATACTCATACATGCTATATAGGACTGGTTTATATAGTTGGACCGAAAACGTAGGTTTGATTGATGTAGTAAGGATTAATTTTCTTAAGTGAATGCGAGCTGATATGTGATGCCGGACGATCCGACGAACTTCGATGACTTGAAGTGCATTCAGCTTTATCTCTTGTAATTTATAACAATATTTTTTTGTTTTCAAACTACAAGGGAAGTGCTGTCTGCTCAACACAAACTCACCTCTAAACTATCAATGACGTCACTTAATAACAACTACATAACAACTTTAAATTCAAAATAACAATAAAAATCAAAATCAAATACATAAGTTCAAGTTCACTATTAATTTAGTGAGCTTTTTTATATGCAATAAGTAGATACTTTTATAAACAAAAAAGCAGCCAAATAAATGACTGCTAACATATTGGTTTAAGCATACTGATAAAATCTTAATATTAAGACATAAGCCATAGAACTATGGCAAATCAATAATGTTTAATAATTTAAGTATACCACTTTTGGCAAAAATAAAAAGGCCTACCAACGCTAGGTCAGTAGGTCTTAATTATTATTTAATTCGGTGTGAGAATGCAGTGTTGGCACTAACATAGCCGAGATGAGTCTTTAGTCGTGTAACTTTGCCATCTTTAACAACTTCAGCATAGAAGCGTGATTTTGGAGCAAATCTAGGATTACGTTTACCTTTTAGGCGAATGTCAGAATATAAACCTAACATGGATTTGGCCTCAAAAAAGCTACCTTTGTGCCAGTAAGTTGGTTGCTTAGCTTTTTCTGTACTTGTAAAGTGACCGGTTTTATCAATACTTAAATCAACATCTGATCCGTCAGCATGACCAGTCCAAGTGTATTGCCATGCATCATACTTCATTTTTGGTTCTACACCTAAACTAGCAACCCAGATTTTTGGATTGTGATGTAGATTCTTAATATTGATTTTAGTATCAAACCAATACTTCATTGAGTAGACTGCTAGATTATGATACCCAGCGTTGTATAACACATCTAAGAATTGATTAGTTTGTGCAGTAATATTACCACTTAATGAACCATCTTCCACGTCAACAGCTAGTAGAGTACTTTTATCTAGTCCATATTGTTTAACATGTTTTAAGAAGTAATTAGCTTCAGCGACTGGATTACCCATGTAGAAATGATAAGCACTTACTACACCGAACGCTTTATAAGCATTATAAACTTGATATGCACCTAACGGATTAACAAACTGTGGATAATTTCCATAAGTTAGTTGCACGATTGCTCCACGGCAATTGTATGCAGATTTTAAAGCACTAAAAAAAGCAGGTGAACTGCCTTGATATCTAGCTAAATCAGCGAATGCTTTACTCATTAGTAACATCTCTCTTTTCATATGGATTATTTGGTTGACTTTGATTGCCATTATTTTCTTGATTATTAGGCATCTCAACCTTAACTGTTTGTTTGTCTGATGGTTGGTTATTGTTACCATCTGAAGTATTTAATTTGTGGATATCGCCGCCACTTGCCTTGTACCATTGATAAGCACGTTCAGAAGCTTCACTAATTACTGGCTCTGGTAAATCAATGCCTAGTTTATTAAGGCCAGTATTAATTCTTTGCACAGCTAATTTACGCTTATCAGCATTACCTAATGTATCATTAACAGCTAAAGGAACCACTTTATTTTTAGCTACTTCTAAAGCAGTGTTCATATTGTTATCAAAATCATCACGTGCCTTTTGCTCGTCCAATTCTGCTTGTTTATTTGCACGTTCTTGAGCTAATTTATCATTCTTGGCATTATTAATCTCATCTTGTTTGTGTCTATGGATAGCTACCTTACGATATATATAAGTATAAGTGCTACCTACAACTGCTAAAACAATCCATACAATAGTTTTAATTGTGTCTAAATCTAAATAATTCATAATTAATCTTCCTCCAAATTCTTTGCTCGCTCTAAATTAATAATTCTTTCATTTTGATTAGCAATTTTAGTGTCTTGTGTAGCCAGTTTTACATCATGATCTTCCAAATGCTTTTGTGTTGCCTCATTGGTTGAATTTAAAGATGCAGATAGTTCATGAATTGCTTCATGTAGTTCTTTGATTTGTTCTGATGTTATTCTGCTATTTTCATTCGCTGGATCAGTTACTAACTTTTTGAAACCCCAAAACAGAGCAATTACAACTCCTGATATTACCGTGATGAGCGCAGCCCATTCAGTAACATCAAAGCCGAATAAATACATAATTTGTCATCATTCCTTTATAATTTTTTTCCAAAATAAAAACACCTAACTATTGTTGAGGCGTTTTGGTGTTGCTATTTTGTTGTTCTGGATGTCTTAATTTATTCACTTGGTCATAGCAATCCTTTGTAATATATCCAACTGTTAAAAAGTTTTCAATATCTTGATCAGTATAAAATTGGTATCCACTTAAAACCATTTGATTAAACATAATTATTTTTCCCCTTTCAATTTAGCAATTTCGCTTAAAATCATTGCTTGTTGTTGTTGAATTTGGTAATTAGTAATTGCACTTTTAGCGCTATTAGATAGCATTTGTGCTGCATTCTCTTGTTGATTTTGAATATCAACGAATGATTGGCTCCAATTGTCATAGACTGGATGCTTAGTGTCATCAACCTTTTGTTTAGTTATTTCATTGCCTTGTTCATCTTTTTCAACATAATTTTTTAAAAATACTTTTTTGCAACCGTAGAATTTAAAGTTTCCTAAATTAATAGGTTCAATGCCTACTATCATGGCATTTTCGCCATTATCAATCGTCATTCTTGCGTGCATTTCTTGCATATTTCAACACTCCTTTTGCTGCTTTTACGCTAAATTTTAATTTGATTTGTTCATTATAAAATTTGAAACTATCTGAGTTTTTAATCCAGCCATAATAACTAAGCATTGAGTGAGCATCTCCCACACTAGGACGTGATTTTTTGCTTATTTTAGCTACTTTTCTTCTTATTCTTAAGAAATTACGCCTTCTTATAGTCGTATGATCCCGGTAGAATTTGAAGCCTAGAAAATCAATTGGTCTTGAATCGGTTCTGAATACTTGCCAGTTATCTTTAATTGATAAATGATAAATCTTAACTTCTTCATTGATTTTGTTCTTTAATTTATGCAGCTTTTTCTTATTGCAACCAAAGATGACCATGTCGTCCATGTACCTTACATAGTACGATGCTTGCCATTGTTCTTTAATTTTATGATCCAAACTTTCTAAGAAAAAATTAGCAAACCATTGAGAAGTATATAGTCCTAGCGGCAAGCCTTTTGGATAGCAGTCAATAATATCAAATAAGACTTTTAGCAACCTTTTATCTTTGAAACGGTCTGATAGTTTAATTTTTAAAACATCATGATCAATCGATGGATAGAAGTGGTGAATATCCAATTTAAGGCAATACTTAGTATTTTTTGGATCATTCTTTAACCACTTTTCAACTGCACGCTTACCTAGCGCACCACCACGGCCTTTAACCGTTGCTAAGCAATAGTGGTACATACTTCGATAAAAAATAGGCTCTAGCACGAGTACTAAAGCCCAATGAATTATTTGGTCAGGGTAGAATTTTGAACTGGTTATGATCCGTTCTTTTCCACGCTCATTTATTTTAATTTCACGTATGTGTGAAGGCTGATAGCTTTCGCTTAATAACATATCTTGGATTTTCATTACATATAGCTCACGATTTTCCAAAACTCTTTTAACATCACGCCTACGGCGTTTACCCCTAGATGCTTGGTCGATAGCTAGATTGATTACTGCTGAGTCGGCGACCTTATCATATAAATGCCCATAACGTTTCATCTCGATTCTCCTTTATATTTTTGATTTTAAAATTTGATTTATTATTAATCTTAGTGGCCTTCGGCTACACTACTAACCACTACCGTTCGTGGCGAATTTTTAGCGAGTGCTACGCAGAAGATGATGCAAGTTTCTTTCGTCTTATAATTAATATTCAAGCGGGAACCGACGTTCGAGCTCGAATTGGAAAACGCGCCGTTGACGCCCGCACAAAACAACCCATAGTTCGAGTGGGAGCCATTACCGCTAGCATCATCAACCGCTATGTAATTCCCTGGGGGAATACTCCCCCAGACCCCCTAAAGAACAGGTTTTTTAATCAAGCGGGAACCGACGTTCGAGTACGAACTGGAAAACGCGCCGTGGACGCCCGCACAAAACAACCCATGGCTCGAGTGGGAGCCATAACCGCCAACATTCATTGCGTAGTTGCTTCCACTATCGTTATAACAGTAGTCATTGTAGTATCCTTGTGTACTAGTTGTTGAAGTTGGTAGTGTAACTTCAGGATTACTTAAATCTAATCCTGCTGATTGCATGTAGTTGCTTGATTCTGGTAATCGATAACTAACTGGCCTATATGGATAGCTGAATTGTGAGTCGCTGTAGTTATTAGCATTATCACATACATAAATATTTCCTGAGTTGATGCCAATACCATCAACGAATTGGAAAATGTTACAGTACATAGACTCAATTCCACGGTATTTAATGTTATTTGAATCACCAGCAGAACTGCCTTTCATACCATCAGTATAGCCAGAATTGTAGTTTTCAGCGTTACCATACATTACGCTTTGACTATCTAAAGTAGCGAATTCGATGATGAATAGGACTTGCAACACGTCCCAAACGTGAATATCTAATTGTTGATAGCCAGCACCATTGTTTCGAGCGTAATTTCTAAAACTACCAATAGTTTGACTATTAGCAGGTGCTGTATTAACTTTTGATTCAAGTACACTGCCATTTAGATTAGCTAAGTACGCACCAACATCTACATATGGAAGTTCTTGATTACTGCTAAAATTCCAGAAACATTTAGGTAAATACCAACTGTCATCATGCTTAATCTTGGATACTTGCCACGTAGATAAACCAGGCACCTGTGTTTTTTTAATATAGAATTTTGGAATTCTAACGAAAACATTGCCTTTATCATCGTTGACGCGGTGCATTTCGCCAAAAATTGGAGCATTATCAAAGTCGTTACGTTGACCATTAATGCCAGCCACCATGCCGACAGCTGAATCTGTACGAGTTAGTGTTGAATCTACTCCTTGGTTCCAACTTGCTCCGTAGATTGAACCATCAATTGTTAGAATGCTGGCTACTGAGCTTTCGTCAGATAGTCCAGCTGAGTTACCAGCCTTTGCCTTGAAATCATATGTTGAACCATCCATCGGTACTGTTAAGGTGCTAGTACGTGCTGGGTGGTCAATGAACTGCCAAACTGTATCATCTGATTTTTTGTAGAAAAGTTGGTAGTAAATGTTTGACAAACCGCCGTTATCTGCAACGTTAATTGTTGCCTGAATGCCATCTTTAGCACGATCTAAACTAACACTAATGCCTGATGGTGCTTGAGCTGTAATCACTGGCAAGTTGTCGTAATATAGTTTGCCGTCTTTAGCAGCTAAACCTAAATTAGTTACATCTGATTTTAGCGCAAAGGTATTATTGGCATCAGCAGTTTTCATATATGGGCTTAGATTTATGTTTTTTAGCTTTTCGTCAACGTCAGCGCTGGTATCATATTTTCCTAATTTAGTGTTAAATTCATCTTTGAATTTATTGATATCAATCAGTTGACCTAGTTGTTGACCGATTGCAGTTAGTCCTTGTGATGTTTGTGTATCCAAATCATCTATTCCCTCCTTTAAACTTTTATGTGCATCATTTGCATCTTCAACCGTTTCGTAGTTAGATAGGTCGATATGTGCAAGTGCTGATTGTAGGTCAGCTTGTGTAACACTAACATCATGAATATTGCTAAAGTTAATATTTCTAGTATTACTAATTTTTAAGTTGAAGGTATATGTTAGTTGGTTACTTGAGTTATTGTTATGAACGTCTAAGTAATCAGCAGTTTGACTGGTTGCAACTGCGACTAACATTTCTGGGATATTGTTTCCTTTTGCATATAGTCCAAATGTACGAACATTAAGTCCTTGATCTAAGTTGTCGTTATTACCAGCACCACGTACTTTAGTAATCCCATTTTCTAAGAACGATTGAGCATTTGCAGTAATTTCTTTATTAGTTAAATCGGTTAAATTAGCAATATCATCATCAGACTTATTGCTAAAATCATCAGAACTATACACAATTTTAGTAAAGGTTAATTGTTCTGAGTTAGCAGCAACTGCAATAATTAGCCTACTGCTTTGATTTGTAAAAATCGGTGTATCATAAGTTGCCAAAAGGTACTACCTCGCTTTCCTTAAATTTATTTTTAACGCCTAAAATTCCTATATAGTAGTTACCATAGGACTGTTTCTGATACTGAATATCTTTTAGGTTAGTTTCAACAGGCAAAATGCTTTGAATTGAATCCGATAGCATTCTACGTTTCAAATTACTATGTGATCCAGAATTAAAATCAAATGGAATATTAATAACTTCTACTTCTTGCGGATTTTCTGTTGGAACAATGTCAAACTGTTTAACATCGATATTCAATAAAACTGAAATTAATGTTTTAATTCCATTTATGGTGGTAGGAGTTTTAGACTTCAATACTTGCCAGTTTAGTTCAAATCTTAAAAAGTCATCATCATTATCAATTCTGGTAATTCCATATTCTTTAGCTAAATCAGTAAGTATTTTTCCTTTGGCATTTTTAATTCTGGTTAGATCATAAATGCTAATTAAATCATTTTTACCATCGTTAAAAAGCTCGGCAATAATATTGAGAAACTTTTGATTGTTAGAATCGTCAAGTTGATTACGATAAGCAGGCAATTTATTTAAAATGTCATTTGTGTAAGCATCATCACTAATGTTTAATTGAGTTTGAAACATCTACTCACCGTCCTTATTAATCGTGATGCTATCTGAACTAACTACAGGTAACTCAAACGCATCTACGCCAATATTTTGATTAGGAGTTAGATTGCTTGCATCTTTTCCAAGACTAATCTCAACTGATTTAACACCTGTAACTGAATAGCAAGGAGCAAATAGCTTAGTAAAATCAACTGTTGAACCCATTTTAAAATCAGAGAAATAATCAATGATATTTTGTTTAATGGTATCTGTACCAGAATCTGAATTGAATTTAGTATCGTCAGTAGTGATTTTAATATTTAAGTAAATTTGCACATTATTAGCATGGTCAAAATAAATCGTATGCTTTACTCCGCCTACATCAGTAGCGATTGCTGAACGATTACCGACTGTATGAGTTAATATAGGTAAATGGTCTAACATAGCTTGTGCAATCTCATCATCATTACCATTGACTACATATAAGTGAGTGGTTTTAGGTGGGTTACCATATTGGTCAGTTTGCATGGTGCGATTACTAACTAAACGTGCATCAGTAACTGAATTCAAGTTACGAATAGCATTTTCCACACCATCATTAGTTGAATTAGGTTTATTAATCCGATTAGCTAGAATCCGATTTCTGAAACTATCATCAGTTTCAACATTCTGGCCACCACTAGCTGGTTGTGGATTAGTTACCTGGTAGAAACCATCTACTGATTGTTCAGCGTTTACGATTGCACCAGCCATAACATTGTTATCAATACCTTCATCAACTGAAATGGCCTGAACTGCAACTGTTCCTAGTGAGTTGCCATCTTCATCTTGACTATCAGCACTCGATATTGTTACATCATCTAAAATCTTAAAAATATGACCGTCTGCGGTACTGAACTCTCCATCATCAGTAGTAATTACCGTAGGCGAATTAACGTCCACATATGCCTTAATTTGTAATTCTACATAAGCATTAGTTGCAGGTTTTCTAAAAATATTTTCATCAGCACCAATATCGTCTAATTGGCTACCTTTTGCTTTTAGCACAAATCGACTGTTATATATAGCTTGTGCGATTTCTTCATAAGAATTTTTATTTTGAGCGAAAATTAGCAAACATACCTAGAACAGAATTGTCGTCTAAATTTATATCTGATCCGAAATATTTAATAATCAGATTTTTCATATCGTTTAACAAATCACCATAATCTAATCTTTTATAACCTAACTGAGTGTCAACTGGCATCGTTATCACCTCCAACTGCTGTTTCTATACTTGTACCGTCATTTAATTTAACGGTAGCTTTAATATTCAAATTACGATCATTAATTTCACTATTATTGATTTCAATTGAATCAAAATCATTTAATTTCTCTCTTAAATAATCACTTAAAGTGGTTTGAACAGCTTGCAAATCATCAGAACTATTAATTAGTTGCATTTGATTTAAGCCACGTTCTTCATTCCAACTAAGTTCGCCTAAAAATGTATTAAGCAGTGAATATACATGTTGGTTTAATTCATCTTTACCATCAGTCATATTCAAATCACCTGATACATCATCAATAATCATGTCACCACTATCGTCAAGCATTAAATCCTTCATGGTT